>JANNDZ010000714.1:0-14487 GCA_031378395.1 Pseudanabaena sp. OTE_75_metabat_487_sub | reverse complement strand
CTATTTCTTGGTTTTATATGCCTATTTCTTTGGTGGGAAGGGAGTAAAATAGTTTTTTTGAAAGCCCATCTTAGGCGGGCTTTCAAAAAAACTATTTTGGTGTTTGCAGCAATTTTGGCGCTGTAAACTCCAAAATCGGTTTCATATGAGAATTTCTGGCTCTAATCGTCGATTTCACTATAAATCGCCAACCTCTGCTAGAATCTAGACCTACAGTATCTGCTCCCAGTTATTGATACTGCTGACTCATTAGATTCTCCTGTCTCTGCTCCATCTGACACCAATTTCAAAAATGGCTTAGCCATTTTTGAAGCTTTAAAATCCCTCTGGGTAAGGTTTTAGATTCTTAGAAATGTCGCAACCCTCTAAGAATTGGTATGAATGAATTGGCACGAATAAAAATGGCAACATTAACAGCGACAGACCGATAAAAACTGACACACAATTTGGAGTTCTATGTCTTTCTCAGCCCTTGGTTTGTCTGATCAAATCGTCCGCGCTGTCACTGCACGCGGCTATACTGAGCCTACCCCGATTCAGTTACGGGCGATCCCCGTTGTTCTCTCAGGTCAAGATCTATTAGCTGGTGCTCAAACAGGTACTGGCAAAACCGCAGGATTTACATTACCGATCTTGCATCTACTATCTAACAAGGTCGTTAAGCGATCGCCAACGGGCAAAATCCCAATTCGGGCGCTGATCCTCACGCCCACCCGTGAGCTTGCAGCTCAAGTCGAAGAAAGCGTGCGTATGTATGGCAGACATTTACCTCTGCAATCAATGGTGATCTATGGCGGCGTTAACATTAATCCCCAAATCAACCGACTCAGGGGTGGTGTAGAAATTTTGGTAGCAACTCCAGGGCGATTGCTAGATCATGTGCAGCAGGGTAGATTGGATTTATCCAAGGTAGAAATCTTGGTATTAGATGAAGCCGATCGCATGTTGGACATGGGCTTTATCCGCGATATTCGGCGAATTCTTGCATTGTTACCTAAAGAACGCCAAAACCTCTTGTTTTCGGCAACTTTTTCCAATGAAATCAAATCCTTTGCCAGTACTTTACTCAATCAGCCTGTATTGGTTGAAGTTGCTGGTCAGAATGCCACAGCCGATCTAGTTACTCAGAGGATTTTTCCTGTAGATCGCGATCGCAAACGGGAATTGCTCACCCATTTGATTAAGACTCATAGCTGGTATCAGGTATTGGTATTTACCCGTACCAAGCATGGGGCGGATCGCCTAGTCAAGCAACTACATCAAGACGACATTGTAGCGATGGCAATTCATGGCAATAAGAGCCAAGCAGCCCGTACTCGCGCCCTCGGCAAGTTTAAAGATGGAAGTTTGCAAGTATTGGTCGCCACAGATATCGCAGCGCGGGGCTTAGATATTAGTGAGCTGCCCCATGTCGTCAACTACGAGTTACCGAATGTCCCTGAAGATTATGTACATCGGATTGGACGTACTGGACGCGCTGGTTCATCTGGCGAGGCAATCTCGCTGGTATGTGTGGATGAGCGTAAGTTCTTGTCAGATATCGAGAAATTAATCAAGCGATCGCTGCCCCAAGAAATCATCGATGGTTTCGAGCCTGATCCTCGTGCTAAGCCTGAGCCGATCCAAGTTGGACGGCAATCTAAGCATCAGCCTCGACGTGGTGGAAATAGCGATCGCAATCATGCGGGTAAGTCTTCATCAGTGGCAACACCAAGCAAATCGCCGAGTAAACCTCAAAAGCCACAGCTTAATAAAAGTGTGATTACCAAATCTAGAAATCCAAATTAATTGATCCAAAAAGGTTGTAGCGAGCTACTTCCGCCACAATCTTTTTCGATTTTATTGAGGCAGTTCGCCAAAGCGATCGCGAACATAAAAGCCAGCTCTTCGCTTCACATACCACTGCCATTTATCTTGCTATACTACATACAGCACTTTGCATAGCTAAGAGATCCAATAAATTTTTTGAAAAGTGCCACTCCGCAGCACTTTCAAAAATTTCATTGGATTTTGAGTAGGTGCAAAGTGCTTTAAGTAGCAGAAAGAATGATTAAAACAAGGATGCTTTATGGGAATGCGCCTTTGCCTCGAATTGATCGCAACCTCGATTCAGCAACTACAAGAGTTAGAACATATTGCATCATCGCCAGTATCATCTTCTATCGAAATCGAGACAAGAAATCTCAATCTAGAAGATGCTGGCAATGTTTTGCGAGCTAGCTTAACAGAATTAGAAACTTATCAGCGATCAATTGCTGGAGAATTAGAGCGATATCGCGAACTGTTTGACTTTGCTCCTGACGGATACTTTGTCACTGATGCTAATGGCGACATTACTGAAGCCAACCGTGCGGCTACTCTGATGTTTGGTTCACTGCCGATTGGTCAAAATTTAGAAAACTTTGTCTATCCCTCCTACAAAGAACAATTCCAAAGATTATTAGGACAACTACAACGAGGGCAAAACATCAAGAGTTTAGACTTTCGGATGCAGTTTCCGACAGGACAGCCCTTTGATGCAAGTTTTACAATTATCAGCATTCGTGTACCGCTAGATGGAAGAGTAACTGGACTGAGGTGGTGGATTCAAGATATTACTCAAAGAACGCAAGAAGTTGATAAATTGCAACATTCTCATCAGCGTTTAGAGATTCGTGTTGCCGAAATGAACGCTAAGCTCAACCTAATGGATCGCCAAATCCGTGTAGAGAGAGAAGAACAACGCCGTATTTCACGAAATCTTGCCCATAATGAAGCCAAATTGCGAGCAATGATGCAGCATTCTTCAGATATCGTAAATATTCTGGATATTGATACTACTATTAACTATTGCAGCCCTGCAATCTTTAGAACTTTAGGCTATATGCCTGAAGACGTGATGGGCAGTAAATTTATTAGCTTTATTCATCCTGAAGACCTCCCGATTTTTCAAGATTTTCTAACTCAATCAGTGGATGCCTTGTCTGTTTCAACGCCAATAGTAATGCGTCATCGGCATATCAACGGGGATTGGATTTATCTAGAATCGGTTTGTTGCAATCTTTTACAGGATACAAATGTTCAGGGCTTAGTTATTAATTCTCGTGATATTACAGAACGTAAACGCACGGAAACAGCGCTGCAAGATAGCGAACTTAGATTAGCGGCGATCGCATCAAGTATGCCTGCAACTCTCTATCGTTTATCAATCAACTCTGATGGAAAAATTTCTATTCCATTTATCAGTGATGGTCTAATCGATCTAGTCGGCATCTCACCAAGATATGTTATTTCTTCTCCTTACCAATTATTAGATTTAGTACATCCTGAAGATGTTGATCAATTTAAGGCTCTAATCAGAGCTGGTTTTGATAAGCTTGCCACTTTTCGTCATGAATTTCGTGTTATTACGGTCTCTGGTGAAGTCAAATGGGTACAGAATATTACCCGTTATTATCATACCGATTCGGAAACGATATTCGCGGATGGAGTATGTATCGACATTAGCGAAAGAGGTGAAGCTGAATCTAGTCTACAAAGAACAAATGAACTATTACGAGCCGTAATCAAGGCTGTTCCTGTGGCGATTGATATTGTTAGTCCTGAAGGGAAAGTTTTATTATGGAATGCAGCCGCAGAAAAACTATTTGCTTGGAATACTTCCACTGTTGTCGGTCATCCTGTACCAAGTGTTCCTGAGTCTCAGGCTTTGGAGTTACAGGCTGTGATTCTCGATACGCTGGCAGGTAGACAGATCAATGGTGTCCCAATGACTTTTCAGCTTGCTGATGGGAGTTGGACTAATGTGAATGTATCAACTGTTCTCGTCCATGATCCCCATGGCAAGATTGTTGGGATATTACGGATTATTGATGAAGCAGGCGATCGCAGTTCTATTGAAACAACGCATAATCCGACTCTTCAGCTTGAGCAAGTTCGGAGCGCATCAATGGTTCGCTCTGGTACAGAGGCGATCGCCAATTTTGTGACTCTCAATGCGAATACATTGCTCAATCAATACAAAATTGGTCAACGTAATTTTGCTGGCTTGAATTTGCGTGGGGCTTATTTAGTTGAGGCTGATTTACGGCAAGCTGATTTCAGTGGTGTGGCGCTCAATGGCAGTAATTGTAGCTATGCCAATTTCCAATCTGCAAATTTACGTGGTGCAGATTTGCGGGGTGCAAACTTCCAATTTGCGGATTTACAACAGGTAGATCTGCGGGGTGCTGATCTGCGGGGTGCTGACCTACGAGATGCGAATACAACAGGTTCAATTCTTGACGATAGTAATTTGCAAGGTGCTCTCTTATCGTTAGATTAATTAATCAATAAGAGAGAGGCGATCGCAAAATTATTTTTTCACTACTTCAGCTGACTGGGCGCGAAAAATGCGGCTGGCAACGCCTAGGTCATATAGTAGATAAAATTAGAATTTACCCATGACTACTAAAGAAATTACCGATCGCCTTACTCAACTCTCCAAAGGTTTGCTTTTTCCTAGTGAGTCCGAATATCCTCTAGAACCTTTCACTTGGAAATCGGCAACTCTCAATCGTAAAACCATCTTGACCCAAACAGGTAAACCTGCGAAAACTTCTATCACAGAGATCTCCTTAGAAGAATTTTTTGCCCCCGTTGTCACTAATCAAGATTGGTTTGAAGATGCAGATCGGGAAATTGCTCAACGGTTTCGTGATTTGCAAACTGCGATCGCTACATTGGAAAATGTCCAAGTATTCCGTCTTGGCAAAGTCGAGATCGACGTTTATATTGTTGGTGCGATCGGGCAAGATCTCGTTGGCTTAAAAACTAAAGTTATTGAAACCTAAACTTAACAGCCTTTCTTTGACTCAATCTGCTCTTGGATATCGGGAGGAACATTGGAAAAGAAATCATAGCCTGTCAGTTTTTCCACATCATCAACCGACACGCAAAAATCTTGCCACTTGTTATTGCGTCCTTGCTTGTTTGGCATAAGCACTGCGATCGTGCGGGTGTCGGAGGTTACTCCTTCTATACCTTTGGTAGGATCGTCAAGAACTAAGATCACCTTCCACATGGTTTCAGGCACAGTGATTTTGCCCTTCAACTGAGAAGCTTTACCATTGCTGCCTTCACCACCAGTTCCAAAGCCACCAGCAATGATATAAAGCTCTTTGCCTTGATTAGCCAACTTACGACTGAAGCTTTCTAATTTTTCCCACCCGCCTTGGTTGTTATCAGGTGCTTGCGGTACGATGTTCGTCATCAAGAAAGTAGAAGAGTTCACCTCCACCGATTGTCCCCTATCTTCAGAATTAACGAGATGACCGCGATCGAACCCTGACCCGCCATAGTTAGTAGTTACTACCCGATACCATCCCTTAGGTAAAGCTGGATCAGGACGAAAATTGTTTTGACGCTTTGCCTCACCCATCCATGATTTATTTAATTGCCATGATGCCCAGTTTGCTATGTTGCGACCTTTGCTATAGCTCAGCACATACTCAGGCTTGACCATCAAATAGTTATCGGCATTCTCAACATTAGGCGTAGCTTTGCTAGGGTTTCCCGCTTTTAAATTGGGGTTACCATAGTCATTATCGAGTGTGTGTACTGGCTTTGTCTTCGTGGGAGCTTTAGTCGGTGTGACTTTCTTGATGACATTGTTGTCGGGCGGTTGTGTTGATTGTGAGTAAGCTGGGGCTATTGTGGCAGTTTGGCTAAAACCGATAACCAGTAGAGCTGTCAGCAATAAGGCTAGTGGCGATCGCATATTGTTTTTAGGGAGAATTTGCCAATAGCATAGCGCTTGTAATACTAATTCTCAAAATGGCGTTGCCATACTGGTATAAAAAAAAGAAAATTGCGGCGTAAAGCGCCGCAGTTTTTTCCTCTACAGTCTGGGGGGGACTGGATCGGTAATCTCTGATGGTCTGTTCTGATTCATGTTTTGAAGCGTTACAGGATCTGGAGCACGAAGTCCTATTAAGCGATATTTTTTGGTGTAATTAGGAGCAATCTCTGGGGCTTCTACCCACTCATTAGTAGCCACAAAATCTTGAGAAGAACTGCCACTTAAACCAGTTCCAACAGCATTACTGCGATTTTCACTAGCTCTCGATTTAGAAGCTTCGTCTTTTGACGGGGCTGAAGCTGATGGGGGAAACTCTTGAGTTCTAGGTGATTCAAGCGCGATCGCATCTCGACGTTTGATTGGCTTAAATGTGACTTCAATCAAACCTAGATCGGGATTATTGATGCCGCCATCTCGATCTAGCCCTGGATTACCTTCTTCTAAAACAATAAATTGTTTTGCGATCGCGCGAGGTCTCTCCAAGATGACAGAGCGATCGCATATCAACCCATCAATGATGGAAACACCATCAATTTTCACGCTAACGGCGCTGGTATAACTAGGTGAGTTAATTTCAATCTTATAGGTTTCTCGAACACCAACGTTGATGTAGCCTCTAGAATCGGCTCGGCGGATATTCCCGTTCTGGTTAATAGCGATCGATACAGCCGAGTTTTGAGGAATATAATTTCTTGATGGTACGGAGGATATGGTCTCTGTAGGATTATTTCTGAGCTTCTCATCGCTTAACCGATTGGGAATCGCTGATGACTCAGTCGAACGAGGATAAACAGCAATAACAAGCCCGCCAACCAAGACAGAACAAATTGCCAAAATTCGCAGGTTTGATGGGGTAAGCATATTAGAAGCCTCAAATTTCTATTACCTTCAATTTACATCAAGTAATCTTGTAACTCTTCTTGGTTACAAATTTAGTAACGAAATATGGCAGTTCAAAACCCAAAAGATCAGTGGTGGAGCGAAGCGCCGCCACTGATCTTTTGGGTTACATCATTGTTCGATCAAACCCACCACAACAAGGGGCGCAGGGCAAAGCCCCGCAATGGGTTTTATACCAATTCACGAAAGTGGGACTTCACTTTTGTAAATTGACGGTTATCTAAACGAGTCTAACAAGCTTTGCACTCAAGTCCCACAAGCGCTCAGCTCTTGCATCATCGCGAGCTTGAGGAGATACTGTCTGAACAAAAGACTTACCATCTTTTTTCTGACGATTGCCCCAGCTCCAGTAAGCTCCTGACTGTCTGTATTCAGGATCAGCAATGACAGCAGCAACTCTCTCACCCGATAGCTCCTGCGTGACATATCCCTTAGTAATATTCTTTTGGAACAATGGGAATAGCTTCTGGAAGAGAGGATAGTGATTGCGGAAGAGCGGCGTATCAGCAACACAACCAGGATATAGAGAAGTGAATGTGATCCCAGTAGAGTCATGATAGCGGCGGTGCAACTCTCTCATCGTCAAGATATTGCAAACTTTGCTCTCTTTGTAGGCACGGACGGGTTCAAATTTCTTGCCATTTGCCATAGAGATCGGCGGCTTGAAACCTTTCTCAAAACCTTCGAGATTGCCGAGGTCTGGCTGCGGGGGGATCTTGCCGCCCAGTTCGTCGGGGTTGTGGGTGACTGTTCCCAAAATGACCATACGGCGATCGGGATGGGTGGATTTTTTCATGTCCTCTAGTAGCAAATTGCACAGGAGAAAATGACTGAGGTGATTGGTGGTCATTGTCAACTCAAATCCTTCAGGCGATCGCAATGGTTCCTTGATTAAAGGCAGATAGATCGCGGCGTTGCAGAGCAAGGCATCAAGAGGCATTCCTGTTGCTCGGAACTTAGCCACAAATTCGCGCACACTAACTAGGGAGCCAAGATCAACTTGGATGATTGTGTAGCTACTTTTAGGAATACCAACGGATTCGGCAGCTTTTTCTGTTTTAGGGATATTGCGGCAAGCCATAACGATATGCCAGCCTTTATCAGCCATTGACTTGGCTGTCCAGAGTCCAACACCTGAAGATGCGCCTGTGATAATAACTGTAGGCTTGTGATACTGTGACATTTTTAGGAATTATTTCGATAGACTTTGATTAGAATTTTACAGTGCTTTGGGATTAAGCGACAAATGGAGGGCAAAGCGTTGCGCTGATGGTCTTTCCAAGAAAAATTGATCGCGTAACCCATCATTATTGCTTAGTAGATGCGTTATACCAATTCACAAAAGTGTTGTCACACTTTTGTGAATTAAAAACCAAACCCCGTAGGGGTTTTAATAGCACAAAATGGCGCAGCCATTTTGTGCTTAGGTATTACGTTTTGGTATAGCTATGGCAAATGTTAAACCTAAAATAGAGTTGCGGCGACACGATGCAACTCTATTTTTTAGGCTCATCAGTCTATTCACTCAGCCGTAGACGGCAAACCCTACCTCTATCTCGGCTAACATCGCCCATAGCAGGGGGATCGCTGTGATAAGCTAGCAGAGTTAGTGTCATTAACACGAATAAACATGGATCGACCTTCTCGCTCTGTTCCCCAAGCCGCACAAGCCGCCTATTCAGGGGATTCGTCATACGGACGCACACCGCCGCCTGACTTACCTTCGCTACTACTAAAAGAGCGGATTATTTACTTTGGGTTGCCTCTTGTATCTCCCGACGAATACAAACAGCAGCTTGGTGTCGATGTTACAGAATTGCTCATCGCCCAACTTTTATATTTGCAATACGAAGATCCTGAAAAACCGATTTTCCTATATATCAACTCCACGGGGACATCTTGGTATACAGGCGATGCGATCGGTTTTGAAACCGAAGCCTTTGCTATTTGCGACACGCTCAACTATATCAAGCCACCCGTACATACAATCTGCCTCGGTCAAGCCATGGGAACCGCTGCGATGATTCTCGCCAGCGGAACCAAAGGCTTCCGAGCTAGTTTGCCAAACGCCACGATTGTCTTGCATCAAGCCCGCCGTCAGACCAGAGGACAAGCCTCAGATTTGCAGATTCAGGCTAAAGAAGTATTGACGAACCGTGCTGCGATGCTCGAAATATTGTCGCGTACCACAGGCAAGTCAACCGAAGCCATCACTAAAGATATGGATCGGATGTTGTATATGACTCCAGTTCAAGCAAAAGAATATGGGCTGATTGATCGTGTTCTTGAAAGCACAAAAGACCTGCCCAAATCAGTTCCCGCACTCGTTTAGTTAGGAGTTACGAATTACGAAATTGTACCTCGTAATTCGTAATTCGTAATTTGTAATTCCTAATTCCTAATTCCTAATTCTTAATTAAACCTATGCCTATCGGTATTCCTAGAGTTCCCTATCGCTATCCTGGTGATTCTTACACGCAGTGGATCAATATCTACGAGCGTCTGTCGATGGAGCGTATCATCTTTTTGAGTGGTGAAGTAACAGATGGGATGGCAAATGCCATTATTGCCCGCTTACTTTACTTTGATTCTGAAGATCAAACCAAAGATATTTATATTTATATCAACTCTCCTGGTGGCTCGGTTTCAGCAGGATTGGCGATCTTTGACACGATGCAACATATTAAAGCTGATGTGACCACAATTTGCGTTGGTCTAGCCGCATCTATGGGTTCTTATCTGTTGATGGCTGGGACAAAAGGCAAACGTTATGCTCTGCCCAATGCAAGGATCATGATTCACCAGCCTTCTGGTGGAACGAGAGGTCAAGCCTCAGATATTGAGATTGAGGCGCGGGAAATAATTCGTATTCGTCAAAAGTTGAATGAAGAATATGCCAAGCGAACAGGACAGCCTCTAGAGAAGATCGAGCGCGATATGAATCGTGACTACTATATGTCTTCTCAAGAGTCTCTAGCCTATGGCTTAATTGATCGAGTGCTTGATTCACCACAATAATTTCAAAAACAAAAAAAAGAGTTGCGGCTCGAAGCTACAACTCTTTTTTGGTTTTTGTGACAATATATACCAATCCTTGAAATTGTAATCATCCCTATCAAGAATCAAAAACCTAACCAAAAAAGGTTTTTAACTCTCAAAATGGCATCGCCATTTTGAGAGTTGGTATTACGTAGAAATCAAATGATGAATCTATTACTTACTGCTAGCGACGCAGAGCAATCTCCCCGTGGTTATCCTAGATTTTTACCATCACAAGAATTCCTTCTACGTAATATCGGTAAATTAATAGAAGACAACAGAAACATCTAGATTTTTGCATAGAGCCAAAAACTTCTGCTTAATCATGATCTTGATATGTCTAAAATCAATTTGTAGATAAACTATAGACTATAAAATCTTATTTGCAACATAGATTGCTATCCATATAACTTTTGTATAACTTTTGCTCTGGTTTAGCTGTGACTTTTATTGTTCAATCTATTCAATATCAACCTTATCGGCTTGCTTTTCGCGAATCATTTCAAACAGCATTAGGCAAACTTTCCTATCGTGAAGGATTTATAGTTGAGATTAGCGATCGCAAATATGATTATGGCGTTCAGCATATTGGTTTAGGTGAAGCAGCCCCGCTTAGTGGGTTTGGAATGGAATCTCTTACTGAAACTGAAAAGGTTTTAAGAGAGGCTCAGCAATCGCTGATTAATGTAGAAGTTCATAATCTAAATGATATTGAGAACTTACTGGCAAAATATGATCGTACTCCTGCTGCAAAACATGGAATTGAATTAGGAATGCTCAATCTGTTATCACAATTGCAAGGTATATCCATTTCTCAATTGCTAGCAAATTTCTTCTTTGGAATAGTTCGTGATCAAGTTTCTATTAATGCAGTAATTGGCGCGATCGCACCAGAGAGAGCTGCAACAAAAGCAAGAGAATATATAACTCAAGGATATCGTTGCCTGAAAATCAAAGTGGGAACCGAGGATTTTGGAATGGATTTGCAACGAATAGAAGCAGTGCGATCGCAGGTTGGTGATGATATCCAAATTCGGATTGATGCTAATCAAGGCTGGTCAGTGACAGAAGCGATTGCTAATTTAAAAAAACTTGAATTTTTGCAAATAGAATATGTCGAGCAACCTGTAGCTGCTTCCAATTTGTTAGGTATGGCAGAAGTTAGGCGATCGCAATCAATTCTAGTTGCTGCGGATGAGTCCGTAAATAATCTCACACAATTGCAGCAAGTAATTAATACTCAAGCCGCCGATATTATTATTCTCAAACCAATGGCGCTAGGCGGTCTCATCACCGCACATCATGCAGCAGCGATCGCTTTCAAAGCTAATTTAGATGTAGTGGTAACAACGACAATCGACGGTGCGATCGCTCGTCAAGGAGCTTTTGATCTAGCTGCCGCCTTACCAATTGAGCGAGCATGTGGCTTAGCCACTGGGCATTTGCTTATAGAAAATTAAATAGGGTGCATTGCACTCTATTTAATTTTCTATAAGCAAAGCAAGGTTTGCTTAGGACATAAAACCAGAAATGATTTGCGGCGCTTCGCGCCGCAAATCATTTCTGGGGTTTAGGTTTGTACTAGCTAACTCTTTTTTTGCCATAGCTGTCGCCAAGTGTACTAGGAGATAAAACCCAAGAATTGATTGGCGGCGCGAAGCACCGCCAATCAATTCTTGGGTTTTGATTTGTCCTAAGACGAGTGACTGCAACTATAGAAGAAGATCCCTTAAGGCAGCTAAATCTTTTGGTAGGAAGGGAGAGTGCAAGATATTGATGAGCTATATTTGCGATCGCTACTTCTGCTAGAAAAAGATCCTCCAAACAAATCGCTACAAATATTGTTAAAATTTCCCCATCGTAACTGACTGATCAATAGGATCAAACAAATTATGGAACCTAAAGAAGACAATGTTGAAGCGATCGCAGAAGATCTAGCCGAAACTGTAAAGCCAGTGACATCTACTCCTGAGACAACAGCAGTGACAGCCGTTTCGACCACCGTCGATGACTCGCTCAAAATTAGCTCCGATCTTTGGGAAAAAGTCAAACAGCTTTGGGAGGAATACTTTGGTGAAGGCAAGAAATCTAACCTCACTCTTGCCATCATCATTATCGCTACTATTCCTCTATTGATCGCCACCTCAACACTTGTAGACTTCTTAAATAAACTACCTGTGTTACCTAGCTTGTTTGAATTAGTTGGCTTTGGCTATTCGATATGGTTTATCTATCGATACTTATTACTTGCTGATACTCGCAAAGAGCTAATTGATGGACTCAATGCATGGAAAAACAAAGTTTTTGGCTAAATAACTGATCTACTGACAAGGGGCTTGAGCCCCTTTGTCTATAAGCGTGGTGTTTAGAGCTAGGATATTAGCTAAAGTAAAGCAAAATCAAAAATTGTTAAGCTGTTTAATAAGCAGTCTTGGGAAGTGAAGAGGTATATACGTCAAGCATGGGCAAAATTGTAGGTATTGACTTGGGTACGACAAACTCTGTGGTAGCCGTTATGGAAGGTGGCAAGCCCATAGTGATTGCAAACTCAGAAGGTAGCCGTACCACTCCCTCCGTTGTTAGCTTTACTAAAGATGGTGAACGTCTTGTCGGACAAATGGCGCGTCGGCAAGCGGTGCTAAATCCTGACAATACCTTTTATTCTGTCAAGCGCTTTATCGGCCGAAAACATAGTGAACTCTCGGCTGAAACTAAGCGTGTACCCTATACAATCCGTCGCGACGATCAAGGCAATATCAAGTTACGCAGTTCTAGACTTGAAAAAGATTTTGCCCCTGAAGAAATTTCGGCAATGATCATTCGCAAACTTGTAGATGAAGCGAGTCGGTATTTGGGCGAGCCTGTAACGGGAGCAGTAATTACAGTTCCTGCTTATTTTAATGACTCACAAAGACAAGCAACTAAAGATGCTGGCAAAATTGCAGGGATCGAAGTCAAGCGAATTTTAAACGAGCCGACGGCTGCATCGTTAGCCTATGGCTTAGATAAAAAAGCCAATAAGAAAATTTTAGTATTTGATCTTGGTGGCGGCACGTTTGACGTGTCGGTGCTAGAAGTTAGTGACGGTTTATTTGAAGTCAAGGCAACGACTGGCGATACGCAATTGGGTGGAGATGATTTCGATCGCCAAATTGTTAATTATCTTGCTGAAGAATTTTTAAAATCCGATGGTGTGGATCTCCGTAAAGAGCGTCAAGCTTTGCAACGTCTCACTGAAGCTGCGGAAAAAGCCAAGATTGAGCTTTCGACTGTGGGAGTTACTGAGATTAATCTGCCATTCATCACGGCGACAGCAGAGGGCCCATTACATTTAGAAACAAGTTTAAAGCGATCGCAGTTTGAGCGCTTAAGTACAGATTTATTAGAGCGTTTACAAATTCCTCTAGATCGCGTGTTGCGTGATGCCCAGATTAGTCCGCGCCAGATCGATGAAGTGGTCTTAGTCGGTGGATCTACGCGCATTCCTGCGGTGCAGGAGATGGTAGAAAGAGCGATCGGCAAGCCACCTAGCCAAAGCGTAAATCCCGATGAAGTTGTCGCGATCGGTGCAGTTATTCAAGCTGCCATTTTGTCTGGTGAAATTAAGGATGTTTTACTGCTCGATGTCACCCCATTGTCACTCGGCGTAGAAACTTCGGGCGGCGTAGTCAAACGCTTGATTCCTCGGAATACAACTATTCCTTGCCGCAAGATGGAATTATTTACCACAGCCGAAGATAATCAAACTTCTGTGGAAATCCATGTAATCCAAGGCGAACGGGATCTTGCCGAATATAACAAGTCTTTGGGGCGCTTTAAATTAAGTGGACTTGATCCACAACCTCGCGGCGTAGCTCAAGTCGATGTCACTTTTGATTTAAATACCGATGGGATCTTGGCAGTGACAGCTAGCGATCGCCGCACAGGAGTTGAACGCCGTGTCACGATCAAGGGTGCTTCGACCTTGGATGAAAAAGAAGTGCAGCGCATGGTCACGGAGGCGGAGCAATTTGCTGATCGCGATCGCGCCAAACGAGAACGCATCGAGAAATTAAATCGGGCTGACAATCTTGCGGTGGGAGCCGAGCGTCAACTAAAAGAATTAGCACTGAACTATGGATATAAGCTCAGTTATGAACGCCGCAAACAAATTGAGGGATCGATTAAAAAACTCAGAGATGCGATCGCCAAAGAAGATGATGCCCTAATTGATCGTTCTCAGTCGGAGTTACAAGAAGCTCTCTATGCGCTATCAACTGAACTCTATGCTGAAGATGATGAATATGATGACGATGAAGATGATGATCTATTCGGTGGCATCCTTGAAAGTATCGGTAGTTTTGCCAGTCGCAATAAACGCGGTAAAGATGAAGACGATCGCCGCCGTCCAAATACGCGAGTGTCTTATGATGATGACGACGACTGGATGTAAATAAAAAGGGGGCGCTACGCGCCCCCTTTTTATTTTGCAGAAGAGGTGAGCCAATAGGTTTGCATTAATCCTTTACCTTTGACTTCGATCGCACCACGCTCGACTAAATCAAATTTATTTTTGAGCAGTTCATAGGTAGCAGCAGTCACTTGGATTTTGCCAACTTCACTGTGGGACTCCATCCGACTCGCCACATTCACCGTGTCACCCCAAAGATCATAAATAAACTTTTGCGTACCAATTACCCCCGCAATCACGGCTCCCGTATGAATACCAATGCGGATTTGTAATGGTCTAC
>JANNDZ010000709.1:0-16803 GCA_031378395.1 Pseudanabaena sp. OTE_75_metabat_487_sub | reverse complement strand
GTTTGGTAAATATGCGGCGCGAAACGACGTTTTTGTTTACCAAACATCGGGCAAAATTGCACCTTGGAAATCAGTCGTTTCGGTATTTGCACCACTAAAATTAGCCTTGCTGAGATTAGCACTAGTAAACTCAGCCCGATTAAGATCAGCACGACTTAAATCAGCGCCAATAAAATAAGCTTCACTACAGTTTGCACCGCGAAGATCAGCTCCAATGAGATCACAGCCACAGAGGTTAGCACGATAAAGATTTGCACCGATTAAATTTGCCCGCGTCAAATTTGACTCACTAAGATCGATATCTACCAAAGTCGCACCGATTAAATCTGTACCAACCAGAGTTGAGACATTAAGATTACTGTGCGATAGATCAGCTTCACTCAAATTAGCTCGACTAAAATCAGTTCCTGCGAGATTAGCTTCCCTTAATTCGGCTCGGCTCATATTTGCGCCAATCAGAATTGCACCGATCATGCTTGATCCACTTAAGTTAGACATATTAAGCTTCGTTGTCGATAAATCAGCATGATCAAGCTTAGCCAAACGCAGATTAGAGCCCCGCAAGTCTGCACCACTTAGATTTGCATGGCTAAGATTAGCTTCGCTTAAGCACACCATACTCAGATGAGCCGCCCCTAGATTTGCATTCTTAAGATCTATGCCTCTTAGATTTGCCATACTTAAGTCTGCTCCTCGTAAATTAGCAGAAGACAGATTCACTTCATGCAACTTTGCTCCACGCAAATTAACCATGCTCAAGTCGATCCCCGTCAGATCGAGACCCTCTAGCTGAATTTCACTAAGATCAACGCCGCGCATATCAGGAATGGACTCTCTCCATTTGTTCCAGATATTTACGCCTTGATTAAGCAGTTTTATAAATTCTTCTTTCGCCACAGTTGCTTTTACTCGTACAGCTAGTACAGTTTCAGGTTTTAGAGAACTCATGGGCGGCGAAGCCGCCTCATCAGTTCTAGTTTTATATTTGAAGTTTAGCTTTTATAAATTTTAATATTTTCGTTCTTGGGGTGTAAAACGATCGCGATCAAGCAATTGCAAGCTCATATCAACTGAACGATCGCTAGTCTTTACCTTACCACTTTCCAGATATCCGAGCGTATGTTTGAGATAATTCGCATCATCCCGTTGAGGGTAATCTTCACGGGAATGAGCACCCCGACTTTCTTGACGTGACAAGGCACTGGACATGATGATTTCGCCGACCGTAAGCAAACTTTTTAATTCGATCGCTTGCATTAATTCCATATTAAATACAGAACTGTGATCGTCTACGAGTAAATCATGATCGTAGCGATCGCGAATAGTTTGCAATTTCGCTAAGCCGTCTCTCAATCGTTGATCATCGCGAAAAATTCCGCAATGCTCGGTCATCGTATCTTGCAGTTGTTGACGAATATCGGTAATGCGCGAGTTACCTTGTTTTGACAATACGCTTTTAAGCTTAGCTTCCGCATCAATGAGATACGGACGAGGATCGATTTTGGGCATAGGGCGATCGCTGACATAAGCGCCCAGTTTTTCGCCAGCACGTTTACCAAAGACCACACATTCTAGTAATGAATTTGCGCCCAAGCGATTTGCGCCATGTACCGACAGGCAAGCACATTCTCCTGCTGCAAAAAAGCCTGCGATCGCATGGCTATCAACCCCAATTACTTGACAATCGATATTTGTAGGAATACCACCCATGGAGTAATGAGCTGTCGGACGCACTGGCAATGGATGATCGATACAGTCTACCCCCGCGAGACGCAAACCCTCTTCGCGAGCAAAGGGAATCCGACTTAAGATTTTCTCTCGACCTAAATGACGCACATCTAAATGCACATAATTACCGCCATTAATGCCGCGCCCTGCAATGATTTCACAGGCAATATTGCGTGAAGTGATATCACGAGGTGAGAGTTCCATCCGATTTTTGCTGATCGGATAATTTGCCATAAAGCGATCGCCTAAAGCATTAATCAAATAGGCTCCTTCACCACGCACTGCTTCAGAGATCAGGACTCCAGCAGGATATAAACCTGTGGGATGGAATTGCACAAATTCCATATCTTGTAATGGCAAGCCAATATTTGCGGTTAGACATAAACCATCGCCTGTTGACGCAAAATCATTGGAAGTCGTATTAAAGACTCTGCCATAGCCGCCTGTCGCCATCAATACTGCTTTTGCTCGAAATACTTCTATCTGCGAAGTTTCCAAACAATAAGCCACAACTCCTTTTACTTCTGTTCCATTTGTGCCATCTTCATAGATCAGCTGCATTACATACCATTCTTCATAAATCTTGCCGCCCAATCGCCGCAGATTCATTACCAATTCGTGCAAAATTGCGTGCCCTGTTTTGTCAGCTGCATAGCAAGCACGGCTATTTGTATGTCCGCCAAATGCTCTTTGTGAAATTTTGCCATTTTCAGCCCGTGAGAAGAGAACGCCTAAATGTTCTAAATCAATAATTACTTCGGGCGCAGATTCTGTCAAAACTTGGACGGCATTCTGATCGGCAAGATAATCAGAGCCTTTGACTGTATCAAAGGCATGGGTGAGCCAGTCATCATCACCGACATTTTTGAGTGAAGCCGCGATTCCTCCCTGTGCGGCGACGGAATGCGATCGAATCGGATGTACTTTAGAAATGAGTCCTACACTTTGATTAGGATAATTTTGAGCGATCGCAAGAGCCGCCCTAGAGCCAGATAGTCCACCGCCGATAATTAAAACATCATGTTCGATCATAGAATTTTTTAAATATTTTTAAAATATCTGCTTAACCACAACTACCACAGTCACCTGCACCACCACAATCTAGCCCTCCACAGTCTAACCCACTACAATCCATTCCTGTTAAGCAGTCAGCATCTCCACAGCTTAAATCAGGACAACTTAGATTGGGACAACTTAAATTGGGACACTCAATTGCCTCGCAGGGATTTTCACAATCGCGATCGCGCCCACAATTATTAGGCAATACATCAAGTCCATAGCCGCAGTCAGAACAATCCACATAATCGCAATTGTTATTTCCCCCACCAGTATTGTTGTTATTGTTAACTTGTCTTTGTTGCTTACGTCCCCATTGTGAACCGCCAAGTTTCTGTTTGCTTGGTTGACTCGTATCTTCAGGATTTTCAGGCATATCAGGATTTTCTGGATCGCCTGATTCAATGGCTGCGGTTGTGATGGGAAGGCGGCTAGCATAATACTGGCGACGCGCCTTAGATTTTTCTCTGCGTTTTTTTAAAATCTCATTAGCTTCTCGACATTCCTGAAATCGCCCCTTTGCATTTGCGATCGCAGTCAAGATCCCTTCTTCTGCAATCACCTGCTTAAAATATTGTGAACAGGACTCGCAGCCATACAATACGCGATGAGCGCAAGAAAAACCTTTATGGGGTGAAATAAACTTTTGATAGCCACTAATGGCGGTAACTGCTATGCCCCGCGTTGCCCCGTTGATGATATTGGCGATCGGGAATTTTACAGGGATTCTTGTCTGCATTTGTCGCCGTCATTTAGTTGATTAGCCAGCTTGGCTATGATACAAGAGCCTTGAGAGTAGCCTCCACAAATCTTAATAATTCTTTCAGAAATCCAGAAATCAACCCGAAAAATCGCTAACAAACTTTTCTAATCATAAATTTCTCGGCGATGCCCAATTTGATGAATAATAATATTTTTTTGTGATTGGGCGATTGTGTAAATTGCTCGATAATCACCAATACGTAATTTAAAAAAACTTGATAAATTACCAGTGAGTGATAGAGCCGTAATTTGTTCAAAGTTTTCGCCCAACCATTTGATTTTACGAGCTATTCGCAGTTGATTAGTGCGGTCAATTTTAGCAAGGTCGGCGATCGCTTCAGGATTAAATTCAATGCTATAACTCATTCCAATTAATCCCTAACTTTTGCATGGCTTGATCTACAGGTATCGCTTTTGTTTGTTGCTGTTGACGTAACAAACGCTCTACAACTGATGTCTTTAGCCTTTTACCTTCATCTAAATCGATATATTCTTCCAACACTTCAATAACAACTTCTCGAACAAGTATGCGAAATTGTTCGGTAGTGAGTTCTTTTATTTGCATAGCATTACAAATCTAATACTTGGTTTATTTAATTCTAATCCGATGGTAATCATGATGGGTGAAAATTTAGATGTGTGGCGATCGCAGTTTGATTTTGGTGAAATTGCAATCGCGATGATTGTTTTTTGTCAGGGGGCTGCGTCATCGATTGCGATCGCCCCCTCTCATAAACCACATCAATAGCGTTAATGTAGGTTACAAGATCGGCGATCGCACTTCTTAAAAGAAATAGGGTAACCGTACGACTGATTGGGGTGTTTTTAAGTTGATTGAATAACGTTGCCAATCATCTGAGCAACTTTACGCTCTGTCCAATAGCTTCCGTGAGCTTCACCACCCTTAATGATTTGTAGAATAGACTTTCCAAATAGCCCACCGATCCAACTAGTTGGACTCATGACATCTTCAACACTGACAATATTTTGGGTTTTATCTAGATCTAAGAAGAGTGGAATAACGCCCTTTAAAGGGTATGCAATTGGGTCACCAGGATGAGCATAGTTTTTCCACGGGAGAGGCTTTTTAAGCTTCTCTTGAAGTTTTTCCAGAAATTCCTTAAGTTTTGGCGTAAGGTTAAAGGAGTTTCCACCTTGAATGTTTATCAAGTTGAATAAAGCGATAGGAGAACCCATAGTATGAATACTCGCCAATGGAATGCCGAATTCTTTCTCTGAATCAGTTCCGACACCAAAAAATCCACGGCGCATGTTCTCAATCAATTGACGTATCTGGGGAGTCACAGCATCTTCCTCCCAGCGAGAGGAAAATAAAATATCAAATAAAACTACCGTACCCCAGCTATGAGTTACAAGATGGAGACGATCACCTTCAGGTGGGTTCTTGAGTTGTTCGAGTGATAGGCCAATTTGTTTAACAGCTTGCTCGGTAAGTTGTTCGACAATTGCTTTACTGACAGTTCGGCTGAGGTATAAGGCTGCATCGCCCACAAATGGCAGGAATTGAGTAGTCCGTAGATCTTGAAACCAGAATTCTTTCCATTGGGGAGATGACTCCAACCCCTTAAGCAGAGTGTTGGTTGAAGACTGTCCAACATTGCCCCAATATAAAATGACGGGCTTTAAGGTTCGAGAGGAATCTTTAATAGAGGCTTTGATGTTCTGAAACATTTCATTAGCTTGTTTATTATAAGCTGCTTCATTACGAACATTAACGCCATGAATAAATACAATATAATCTGTAGACATTTTGATTCTCCTTAATAAATGCAAAGAATTTTGTGAAAACGGAATTGTCTAAGATGTAGTGAGACTGTCCACTTGTGAACATAATTTTACAAGTTATTGTTGTGTCCTGCGATCGCCTCTAACACCTCGTACATGACACCAGCTTCGTATCTGCCCAAGGAGACAGCACCACTGATTGCGATCGCAAGTTTACGTGACATATAATTTACTACTTAATGAATTGTATGAAAAGCAAAATCAAAAATTAAAAGGTTAGTTCCAAGCCAAAACTGACAAGAGTACCTAAGTCACGAGCCGCTCGCCTCAATGAATCAGAATAGTTCAATATTTATGATCTTTCATAAATTGATTGAGCTTCTCGGCAGCTTTTTTCTGGACTAAAGAACGAATAATCCACGAAGTTAAGGGTGATAAGGCAAGGAATTGTAAGGGAAAGCCCAAAGCCATCTCAGTGAATTTAGATGGCAGAATATTACTAAATGTATCTGTTTGCTCAACAATCTTATCGTTCTGAATTACAAAGCTTGCTTTGATAAAATAGTCAACATGTCTTTGTTTATCTCCATAAAGATATTTAACCCTATACTTTGCTACGACAACATCGTCATTAGATTGAATGATTTCAAATTCAGGGATATCAACTGGCTTTTTTCTGGATGGATAGGGAACACAAAACCAATGCCACATTGCTTTTACTTGATTACCCTGAATCTTGAAGGCAAAATCAGAAAATTTGACATTTTCATCCAAGCAACTATGCATTCCCTCGTAATCATGAGTCTTGTAGTAAGAAAAAAACTTGTTCACAATTTCTGCGTTTGACATCTTAACCTCTAAGTGTTTTGGATAAAAGATTCAACTTTATTAAGATCGATCGCAATGCTTCCTTATTTTTGTAGAAAGGCGATCGCGAGAAGGTCTTCAGAAGTGTTAGGTGTTTCAAGATGCTTTACATAGGCATTAAGACTTTCTAACAGCGATCGCTCTGTAGCCTTATTTATCATGCGGTACTCCTCAACAAATTCGTTTGATAGCGATCACCAATCTCATAACCTACATCAATAGCGTTAATGTAGGTTACAAGATCGGCGATCGCACTCTTATTGCTATGTATTAGCAAATTCAAAGTTAAGCAGGATGGTTTTCGCGTCGAGCTTTCGCAGTTTCTTGATAGATTTTTCTACGGGATAAGTTGACACTGCCTACTGGTTCATGTTCGGGCAAGGTATGCCAAGGGGTGAATGACAATGATGAATCTAATTGTTTACGTTCATCATTATCAAACTCCTGAGCAGGAATTGCGATCGTAGCCAGCTTAATAAAAGGAGAATCTTCTTGTTTCCAATCCTGCATTGGGTTTTCGATTGGAGTCTTTGTCTCATCGACAAAAAACTGAACTAGAAAATCAAACACAACTTCCTTTTTCTCATTTGTAAGCTGTGTAACCATGGCTTCACGCAAATAGTTGGGTGAAAGTAGATCGGCGCTTAAATTAGGAGTTGTTTCGAGAGCGTGAGGCTTTACCGAAAACTTAATAAAGTTGGAGCCAAGCTTGTATGGTGTTGTACTCCAGTATTGGATACAAAGTGGATTAGCAACTACTTTGCTGTTGATTTCTTTTAGCATAGCTAGAGTAGGTTCTAGCTTCTTAACCAACAATGGATCGGGAGCTTGCCCCTGTGCCATTGCTTTGCGGAATTCGCCAAAGTCAATATAACCTGCAACATCTGGGAGAAAGAAGACATGATGATTTACAAGGGTAAAATCTTGAGTATCTTCTTCATCGCTTGCAACCTTTTCTCCCTCAATATTCTTGAGCTTAATTGCCATGCCTCGAACGTCACCTTCTGGATCAGGCTTGAACACACCAAGTTCTTTTGGTGGTGAGCCGTTAGAAAAACGAACCCAGATGTCATATTCTTGAGGAGTTGCGAATACTCCAACTTTGCAACGCGGATCAGGAAGATACTTCTCAACAGTAAATTTGCCACTAACAAGTCCATGACATTTGGAATGCAGTTGCCTTAAATTGGGACCCTTCACCTTTTGTTCTTTCAAACTGCCAGCCAAAACTGCATCAGTTATAGCTTCTTGGTGATCATTTGAAATAGTACTCATGTATTTCTCCTTAATATAGTGATGATATGTGAAACTTAATAATGCGATCGCCTATCTCATAAAGCACATCAATGAACTGAAGTTAGTAGCGATCGCAAATTCCCTCGATTTTTACCGAAATATTAGGACTGAAATTGCGATTATCAGTAATTATCGATGATTTACCTAAAGAGCTATATCTTTCAGTATCAATCCTGATATCAGTAGCCACTTGTTTTTTTAGAGGGAACTAAGAAGATGAGTTACTTGAGCTAGAACTACTAGAGCCACTAGATGAGTTGCTTGAGCTAGAACTACTGGAGCTATTAGGATTTGGAATCTTGCCTATATTTTTAACATTAATGAATTTGCCAAGTAAATCAAACCAGAAGGATGAACCCATTGAAATAGCGATCGCACTAATAATCCATCCCGCCAGAGTCAATAATCCTGTTTCTCTCAACATCTGCAAGATGCCATTTTTAGAGGAATTTTTGTCATCGACAGAGGGATTTTTTTCAGAGGATTTTACATTTGTCTGATTTACATTACTCTCTTGCCAGCCAATTGGCAATGACAGTTCTTTAGATGCACTCTTCAGTTGTTCTATAGTTTCTTTGTCTAAAGTCTTTCCATTAACTACTATCGTGTTTGCGGAAATATTTAAGGAATCGCGAAGTGCTTGGTCTTGTGAAATTCTATTGACCACATGCAATGAATCAATATTACAAGTCCATGCAATAACAAAACCAATTAGAACTGCAACCAGTTTTGCATTACGTTTATACACTCCACTAGCTCTGTCCATAGATTGATTGAACCAGTCTTCAATTTCTGTCTGAAAATGTTGAAGTTGTTTTTCAATCTGTTCTGTTTTTAAAAGAGAGCGGCTAGTTAGTTTGTAAAGCCCCTCTTTCAAAGTATCAGGTATATTAGGTAATTCATCACTTAGAATTTTATTGATCTCTTCCTTAATATTGTCAGCATTAGTGACACTCTTGCCCTCAAATCCATATTTATATTTCCAAAGAATATCATGCCTATTAATATATCCCTTAAGATATGGATATTTCGTGTCTAATTCTTGTCTAGCTATAATATTAATTTTTGGCGGAGTTGCTGCCGATTTATGAATCTCAAGATGTCGATAAAATAAGATCAGTCTAATAACTTCTAGAAGACTAGGTATTAGATTCTTAATCAATAATTCTCTTTCACTATCTACAGAACCAGAGGTAAAAATACAATTAATTAATTTTACATTCACAGGAGGCGAATTGGCTAATTCAACTGTAACTGTAATTGAATCGGCTTCTCTAGCGATCGCATCTAAAATATCAGAAAAGCTCAATATGCCATCCTCATAATTAAGTAGAATTTCTTGTTTTTTGTGGTTAAAAATAAGAAATTCATTTGAGGCTATAATTTTGCGATAATCTTTATGCTGTTTTATCCTTTTCTCGATAAACATTTCCAGTTTCAACTTAGTGAGAAGAATTGTTAGTTTTTGGATTTGTAATGTTTCTAGGAAGCTTGAAGAAAATACTTGATTACTAATATAAGAAGGTCCGCTAGTATAGCCCTTGCTTCGGGTTTTACTAAAAATCCCAAAAAAAGCACACCACTGAACAATACCATTCCAGAACCATCCTAAATTACCTTTAGTCTCATGATTTAAATCTTTAATGACAGGATTATTATAAATTTCGTCAGTTAATTTTTTTGCCTTTTCAAATTCTTCTCCAGTAATTTTATTTCCTGACAACAACCCTTCAATTGATTGCTTAATGTGTATTGATCGCCATTGTAGTATTGTCGTGATTAGTTCTTGTATCTCCGAAGCTAATAAACTCGCAATCAAATAGATAAAGAACAACCCAATTACAATGTCCAAAACGTATGATATTCCCATGATTATTAACCCTATGTAATTTTCTTGCATGCAAAAATAAAACGAGAACTTTTGTTTTAAAATCGACTACAAAGAGCCGTTAGAGATCGCAGAATTTGCAATTTTAATCAATGTATCTTGACTGCCATCTTTAATTGCAAATGTATACAGATATTTGCCTTGATACCAAGTTAATGTTGCATCTGAACAAACGTCTGTACATTTAGAAGGTTTAAAATAGGCTGTAGTAGTTGAATTGAGATCTATAGCTTTTGCATCTGTAGATATTGGCTTTGATGTATCTTCTTTGCCAGATATACTACCTAAATGACAAGCATTATCACCACGACATGTTTCTGTAGAAGCCAACATAATTTCATACTGGGTTGTTGTAGATTTCTCTAGAATTGCGAAGACTTGATTTTGCTGATCAGATTCAGGGATATATGTTGGTAAGAGAATAGGAATTTTCGTGGAATACTTCAAAGCAGGAAAAATCGGTCTAAAAATAGGATTGGGCTTAGGATTTTTTGCAACTGGCAGGACTGAATTAACATCTGTTGACAGGGTTGGTTGTATTGATGGTGAGGGAATTTGTAAGCGATTACCTTGAGCGATTTTTTTATTTTCTTCTACAGTTTGTTCTAGCCCTATAGATGGTGAAGTAGATGCAAAGGGAGATTGTTTCTGCTCTTGTGGTTTATCTTTAATTGGTTGAGATGTTATAGTCTGAGAAACATTGGGACTACAACCAAGAGGATATATCGCCAATAATGAGTAGACTAGATATCTGATGATAGTAGGAGCTTTGAAATAAAACATACATATCAAAAAGAAATATTACTTCGCAGCATAGCATCTCAACAAGATCGGTTAGATATTCAGTAAATCCTAACTAACCGATCTTTTGCATCCTTGTTAGAAAGGCATTTTCAGTAACTCATCACCAGGGATGATAGTGGAGTAAAAGACATAAGTCCGCTCAGAAGGATCACCAGGAAAAATCGGAGCACCAAAAGGAGTAGCCAAATATCTTGCATCTTGCTCAATGATTTTCAAGAAATCTATATGACCTTGAGTAGAACGTCCAACTAGGCAGCCTGCTCCAGCAACGTCTACATCATTTTTAGGGAAATCAAAGCCCCAATGTTGATTAATTGCAAAAACACCTGTATCAACTGAATCACCTGCCCGACTGAAGTCCTGATTGAAATCTCGATAAACGCTAATTGGTGCAACCTGAACGAGCGCTCTATGGGGATCTGATTGACCATGGATTCCTATTCTCCAAGCCTTATACTGTCCAAATTTAATTCTCGCTGCACCATCTGAATTCATTGGATTATGTGTATAGTGAGAACCTGGTTCAGTTGTTGCTTCCCAGCTAGCGACAATCTTGGGTACTCCATTTTCAAACTCAATGACTAAACGCAGATCGTTAAACTCATTGGGAGCGTCGTTATTGAGCGTTCCATCAGCATTCATTCCTTCAACATAGACAATGTTGAATTCTTTATTGCCTGTTGCTACAACATAGCCCTGATTGAGCATATATTTGATGATCCGCCCTGCCAAATTTCTGGGGAGTGGAGGCGTGGGAATATCTTCCCGCTTGGCTTCGATCAACTTCTTGGCAGTGTCTTTGCCTAGAAAACTCTTCTCATCAGTTTTTAGCAGATCTTGAAATTTTTTGAGTGCATCAGCAGAAACAGGTCCAAACTTGCCATCAGAAGTTGAAGATAATAGTCCCAAAAAGATTAACCTGTCTTGAATTTGAGTTGCAAGAGACTTATTCTGTGCGATCGCCTCAAATCCGAACTTAATGTCCTGATCGAGAAAATCTTGTAACTTGAGATCCCTAGCTTTTACAAATGGATCAAATTGAGTATTGTCGGCATTAAGAACTAAGCAATGCCCCTCAAATATCATCCAAGTATTGCGCTGCTGATCGCCAGCAGGAAAAACAATTTGCTCACCAGCAGCATTTAACCCAAAAGTGACTCGCACATGAATATCATCGGGTGCAGCAAAAGCACTGATGGGATATTCATCACCAGCTTTGACTGCAACCTTCTGATCATCAGGTAAATCTTTCGCTTGCAATGGCTGCAACTTTAGGAAAGTGTCAGCAGTGATTTTGATTTTAGCGTTGCTCATGAATTTGATGGTTTAGTATGATAGTAATGTCTAGATCTGGGTTCTCAACTTGATTTTTATGCGAGACAGTTGAAGAATTTCATGCCGTAGCCTTCGATCAATTTTGCTTTGTCTAATCCATTAATGATCCGTCTCGCTTCAAACCAATTAGTTCTATCTTCAAAAAAATGCATCCGAAGGGAATGACTTGTGTATAGACCATCGACCATTCCTTTAAACAGAATTTTGACAGCAATATCCATGTCTAGAGCAAGCGAGGGATTATCATAAAGATCATTACCAATACCTATCGCTTTCCCTAGTTTTTTGTAGTTGTCTCCAAAAGTAATTTGAACCAAGCCTCTACCAAAGTAGCTCTTTCCATTTGCTTCAGGCAACGCATAGTTTTCGCCAATGATGCCACGATCAAACAAACTGGTAACGGCATTGATAGAGCCTTGATCAGAACTAGCAAAACCTTCCCTTACAGGTTGCATATCTTCTCCAGTTTCATGAAACGCTGTAGCGAGAACATAGGAAAGCCAACGCTTTTCAGTCAGATCACTCTTGTCCCAATAGTCAAACATTGCGTTATACCCTTGGACTTGGGAGTTGTTCAACGCTCCAAATTGAGAACGAAATGCCGTAAAGAACTTAGCGCGATTGACTTTACCGCCACCTGAAACAATTTCATCAAAATAGATAGAAGCAGTTTGAGCGCCGATGACACCTTTAAAATCTCCTGTATTGCCAAGACTATGACTGTCCTTGAATTTGTTCACACCGTCTACAGAGAGATCAAATCTCCTATCTTTGCATAGTGCAACAAACGTATTCAATGTAGTGCGACCCAGAACTCCTGGATCGGACAACTTCATCAAGCTTTTAAGCTGATCAAATTTTACGATTGGTAAATTTGTGAGGATATCAAACGCATACTGTTCTTCCTGTGAGAGTTGTCCACGGTCAATACCCGAAACTGTTACTGTCATGCGTTACTCCAAGTTAATAACTGCTTATTATGAATACTGCAATCAAATCTTTATCCAAAAATTTAGAGGTTTTCAGATGTTATGCGTTGATCATGAAATTACTTCGCTTTCCCACCAAATACATTAACTGGGACTACAAGATTAAAAGGTCAGAAAAGGTCTGATAAAGGTCTGATATTTTTGGCGTATTTATGTAAATTTTTTTGACAAATGAGGTTTTTCTGGTCATAGTGTAATTAGCAGTATGGGTTTAAGGCAAAAATGACAGAAGATGAGGCGATCGCACTAGTTATGCGATTACTGGGGTATAAGCGATTAACTAACGTTCAGCATTTTGTGTTTCAGGAGTCTTGGAAAGCTCAGAAATACTCAGAGATGGCTGTGAAGAAAAACTATGATCTGGGATATATCAAGGATGTTGGTTCAGGATTATGGCGATCGCTGTCTAAAGCTTTAAACGAAAAAGTCACCAAAAATAATGTGCGGGGAGTATTGGAGAGATATGCCCAGCAGCAGGCGACTAACTCAGAAATAAGTCAGATTCACATGGGTGAAGCGATCGATGTTTCTAAATTCTGTGGACGAACTCAGGAATTGGAGACTCTTAGTCAATGGATTTTGGACGATCGCTGTCGCGTCGTCACATTACTCGGTATGGGAGGCATGGGTAAAACTGCACTCTCGGTGAAGATTGCTGAACAACTACAGGTCGAATTTGAATATGTAATTTGGCGATCGCTGCGGCAGGCTCCTTCCTTTGATGACAAGATGACCGACTGCATCAAGCTCCTTTCACGGCAGGAAGTTGTGACATTACCTGCTGACCATCATGAGCAGATTACTTGTCTAATCGAATACCTTCGCAAATCTCGATGCTTGTTGATTTTAGATAACTTCGAGACGATATTACAGCATGGTCAAAGGACAGGCTTTTATCGTGAGAGTTATGAGTCCTATGGCGAACTTTTGTGGCGATCGGGAGAGACTGGGCATCAAAGTTGTGTACTGATTACCAGTCGTGAAAAGCCAGCAGAGATCGCCGCCCTTGAAGGTGATGGATTGTCAGTGCGCACCCTCACCTTGTCTGGATTAGAAGCAACCGCAGGACAAACAATTCTCGCCCTCAAAGGGCTATCAAGCTCTGATGACGAAACCCGCCAACTGGTTGATTGCTACTGCGGCAATCCATTAGCGTTGAAAATTGCTGCAACTTCCATTCAGGATTTATATGAAGGTAATATCACTCACTTCTTAGCTGAAGGGACAAAAGTATTTAATGGGATTGGCAATCTTCTAGAACAGCAGTTCCAAAGACTCTCAGCCTCAGAGCAGCAGGTGATGTACTGGCTAGCAATTAGCCGAGAAACTGTTTCGATCACAGAATTACAAACAGCCTTCATGCCAGCATTGGCTAAGCCTAAATTAATGGAAGTGATCGAATCTTTGCGTTGGCGGAGCTTGATCGAGAATAGCACGGGAAGATTCACTCAGCAACCTGTAGTAATGGAATATGTGACCACCCGATTGATAGAACTAATCTGCCAAGAAATCATCACCGAATCACCGCAATATCTGCTCACCCATGCCCTAATGGAAGCACAAGCCAAGGACTACATTCGCGATATTCAATCTCTCCTAATTGTCCAGCCTATTCTCGATCAACTCCAAACTACCCTTGGTACGACACATCAGCTTGAGCATAAACTTGGTAGATTGATTGCAAAGCTACAAACTGAAGCGATCGCACCAGTCGGATATGGTGGTGCTAATCTGCTAAATTTACTCGCCCAATTGGGAACCGACCTCACTGGCTATGACTTTTCGCGACTGACAATCCGTAACTGTGACTTGCGATCGCTCAAATTACATCACGTTAACTTTACTAAAACTACCTTTCGCGATTGTCTTTTTGCCGCAACCTTTGGAGGAGTTACTAGTGTTGCCTTCAGTCCCGACGGACTCTCCCTTGCCACCAGTGATACCAATGGCGAAATTCAGATTTGGGATATCAGCAATGGTAAGCAACTCTTTATTTGCAAAGACCATAATAGTTGGGTTTGGGATATTGCTTTTAGCCCAAAACATCCAATTCTAGCCAGTTGCGGACAAGATCATACAATCAAGCTTTGGAACACAACTAATGGAGAAGCTCTCAAAACTTTGCATGGACATAGTAGTATTGTCACCGCGATCGCCTTTAGTCCAGACGCGCAGATCCTTGCGAGTAGTAGCTATGACCACCGAGTTAAAGTTTGGCACTTAGCCACAGGAGCATGTCTGCAAACTCTAGAAGGACATCATGCTTGTGTCTGGACAGTTGATTTCCATCCCGCAGGTAAAATGTTAGCCACGGCTGGGGAAGATCACAGCATCAAGTTATGGAATCTAGAATCTGGAATCTGTATCCGAACATTGGCAGCGCATCAACAATGGGTAAAAGCGATCGCCTTCAGTCCCAATGGGAAAATATTAGCTAGTGGCAGCTTTGATCAAACTGTAAAACTGTGGGATCTAGATACTGGTGAATGTTTGAGAACATTACTTGGACATACAGGAGCCGTAACTTCACTAGAATTTAGTCCCCAAGGCGATCGCTTAGTAACGGGCAGCTATGACCAATCTGTAAAGATTTGGAATATCGAAACTGGGCAATGTCTGGATACATTGAAAAAACATACGAATCGGATTTGGTCAGTTGCCTTTCATCCACAAGAAAACTTGGTGGCAAGTGGCGGAGATGATCATGCGATTAAAGTCTGGGAACTGCAAACGGGAAAATGTACCAAAACCTTGCAAGGACATAGCAATGCGATTTATGCGATCGCCCATAGTCATCAGCACAACTTACTTGCTAGTGGGCATGAAGACCAGACGATTAAACTCTGGGATCTTAATCTCAATAATCCACAAAATTTAAAGCCTGACCTTCAACCTTCTCGGATATTGCGTGGACATAGCGATCGCATTTTCTCTGTAGCCTTCAGTCCCGATGCAAAGCTCCTCGCCAGCGCCAGTGCCGATCGCACGATTAAGCTCTGGCATCCTCATACAGCCAAAAATCTCAAAACCTTGTATGGTCACAACAGTTGGGTTTGGGCGATCGCCTTCAGTCCCGATGGCAACTTGCTGGCGAGTGGCAGCTACGACCACACAGTTAAAATTTGGGATGTAGATTCTGGTCAATGTTTACAAACATTGGTAGGTCATCCCTGTTCTGTACTAGCGATCTCCTTCAGCCCAGATGGAAAAACGCTCTTCAGCAGTGGCTATGAAAAGCAAGCTAAACAATGGGATCTCGCAACAGGTAAATGTCTTACTACTTGGGAAGCAGATTCCAATCGTGTTTGGACAATTGCGGTCAGTGCTGACAATCAATTTATCGCCACTGGCGGCGATGACTCGGTGGTTCGCTTGTGGAACATTGATACAGGAGCTTGTTTACATAAGTTAGCTGGACATACTGGTCAAGTACTCGATCTGCTATTTACACCCGCAGGCGATCGCCTGATTAGCAGTAGTAGCGATCGCACCATCAAAATTTGGAATCTAATCACTGGACTTTGCCTTGCGACGCTACAAAATCATCTCAATTGGGTATGGTCGCTCAGTCTCAGTCAAGATGCTCAAACTCTCCTCAGTGGCAGCAAAGATGAAACTATAAATCTCTGGGATGTAAAAACAGGAACCTCTCTGCAAACTCTGCGATCGCTCCGTCCATATGAAGGTCTGATTATCAAAGATGTCGCAGAATTAACTGAAGCAGAAGTCGGGACTTTAAAAGCTTTAGGTGCAATCTAGTACAATACAAACTAGATTTTATTCATCTAGCATTTCTCTAAGCAAATCTTTTAACTCCCGATCTTCTGGTCGCTTCTCATATTCAGCATGAGTATAAATCCAAGCCAATTTAATAATTTTTTGATTTTGGCTCACCAAATACATTAGTCGTCCCTGACCAGATGCCCCAGTGAGGTTCTGCATCCGAAACCTGAGTTTATAAAATTTCCAGTCATCAGCTACATTCAAGCTCTTGGGGAATGATTCTGGACTAGCATCAGGTAAATAAGGATCGACGGCTAAGCGGTTGACAATCTCACTGATTGCATTGATCAAAGATTCTTTTTGGCGCTCACTTTTACAATGTCGTTTTAGTAAAAGTTTATAGCTACGTTGAAATTTACTTGATGCTTCAATCTGAAATGGAAACAAGCCAGTCACGAAAATCACTCCCGTTTGTAAATTTTTGATTTTGAGATTCATCCAAAGCGGATTGTACAGCTTGCGTTATCGTGACGTTGTAGGCTGGGTGTTGTCGCTCTATTTCATCCAGAATCAACTCATCATCACCTGCGTAGGTTTCTATCGCCTGAT
>JANNDZ010000688.1:0-9997 GCA_031378395.1 Pseudanabaena sp. OTE_75_metabat_487_sub | reverse complement strand
TGGCTGAAATAGAAAATCAGATTCAAAGAATGACATGTTTAGAGGTTAATGGTAAACAATTAGACCTTGGCAAATGGTTTGTCGATATTTTGTACGTACCAACATTAAAATTGGAATGATTTTTTGTCTGGAAGTCCCTTACTGGTTCGTCCTAGCTATTTACTGGGTCTACCCCAATTTATTATTTACCTGCCGATTGCCCTGACTTATTCCCGTGCACAAGAATTTAATGCGGCGATGTTTCCTGTGTATAGCAATGGGTTAATTCCTAGCTGGCAACTCTTTCTATTATTTCTTCCAGAACTAATTTTCCCAAGTCTATTTTTGCATTGGGGAACGCGAGGCGCTCGCTGGCTTGTGCGTTGGTTGCGCCAGCCTTTACGCTTGAATTGGGAAAAGCCAGATGCAAAGACAATTACTGTTCTGATTGTTGCTGTGGTATCGCTAGTTGCGATCGTTGCCTATCAAGCAAGTTTAGGTTTAGTTTCCTTAACTTACGCTTTACTAGCCTTCCAAATTCTTTTACAACTAGTTTTAGTTCCTACATTTTTGTTTATTGTCATTGTGCGATCGCGGCAGTTCCAGAGATTAGAGAATTGGTTCGTTTAGAATGGGAATGGAAGAGTTTTATTCGCTAAAGCTTCTATTTCTTTGCGCTGATATAGATAGATTTGCCTGCGGCTTGAAAATCGTGATTTGATTGTCGGATCTGCCAAAAGCTCTTCAACTTGACTAAGCGGGAGTTGCAAAATCACGGCGATATCTTCTCCAGAGAGCCATTGCTGCCCAAACAGATTCAAAATTTCATCGTCCTTAGCATTGAGTAGCTGAGTCAATAGCTTTTCTAGAAGTAACCAACAAGCGATCGCATCGGATTCGGCACGATGCGACTGACCAACATTAAAGCCATAATGTTTGACTAACTTAGGCAGCGATCGCGATGGCAAGTGTGGCAATAAGAGTCTTGATAGCTTGACGGTGCAAAGTTGTTTAGGAGCGATATATTCAGTACTGAGTCTTTGATATTCAGCCTTGAGAAAAGAATAGTCAAAGCCAATATTATGAGCAACAAGAACGCCAGATTGTAGCATTGGCAAATATTTTGGCAAAATCTGATCACTGCCATCAACGCCAGTAACCATATGCTGCGAGATACCTGTAAATCTGACGATTTGTTCAGGAATTTGGATTTGAGGATTGATGAGGTCAGTAGATATTTGCCGAATTCCGTCTTTAAGCGTGGCTTGAAGAACAGAAATTTCGATAATGCGATCGCGATCGCCCTTTCCTCCTGTTGTCTCTAAGTCAACTACCGTGAACATCTCTGTACTAATTTGGCGATAGTAGTTGAGGAGCTCTGTGGACAGATTGGCATTAATTTTCATTGATTCTAATTGCTTAAACTTCTCATGACATTGAAAGCTTCTTTAACAGCAATTATAGCCTTAGCCAATTGCTCTTAAAGCTTCGCAAGAAAAAAAGTTAGATCAAGGTAGATAAAATCTTAGCCATCCCATACAATTAGCATCACAAATTATAAAAAATATTTGAGGTGGAGCAAATGAATATAGATGAAATTTTGGCTGGGTTTGAAATATATGATGGTGAATATAAGCGTGAACATGTTGAATCTGCTTTAAGACAGAAAGAAGAAATCACTCCTCACCTCATTGCGATTCTTGAAAAAGTCAGGGAAGATCCACAAAAATATTCAGAAGATGTCGATTATTTTGCCCATACTTACGCATTGATGCTGCTGGGGCATTTTCAAGAACCTAAAGCTCATCAGGTAATTGTTGATTTATTTAGTTTACCAGAGCCTCTTCCAGATGATCTATTTGGCGATACAACCACAGAAGATTTGCCAGTCATTTTACTGCGAACTTGTGGAGGCTCACTTGAAGGAATTAAAAGTCTTATTCAAAACAAAAATGCCTATGAATTTAGTCGTGGTTCAGCACTTACTGCGATGGTATATGCAGTAGTTGAAGGTCTAATTACCAGAGAAGATGCCTTGTCATTTTTTGGTGGATTGCTTACTGGTGATGAGGCTCCTGAAGATTCATGTTTTCATAGTCAACTAGTTTGTGACATCTGCGACCTTTATCCTGAGGAGTTGATGGATAAGATTAAGGAAGCTTTTGACAAGGGTTTAATTGAAGAGATGTGGACTGATCTTGAAACAATTCAGAAGATATTGGAGGAAGATGATATAGAAAAATGTCTTACTCGGCTTAGAGGAAATCTATCTAGAAAATCATTAGATAGTATCCATGAAAGTATGTCATGGTGGGCATGTTTTAATCCAGAAGAAATTGAGGAGCCAGTTTTTTCTAAGCCATACACACCTCAATTTTGGGAGCAGCCAAAAACTAAATCCAAAAAGAAAAAAGCATTTTGGGAACTATAACCACAAGCCTCTGGGTAATTAACGATCGCCTTCCACGCGATCGCTTATAACTTGTTCGATCTATTATTGAGTCTATCTTAGATTTGTACTAAGCCAAGAGGAGAGTATACGCCAATGAATAAAGGTAGATTAGAAGCATTTAGTGATGGTGTGATTGCTATTATTATCACCATTATGGTGTTAGAGCTAAAAGTGCCGCATGAAGCAGACTTGGCTGCACTACGTCCATTGATTCCAGTATTTCTGAGCTATGTACTCAGTTTTATTTATTTAGGAATCTATTGGAACAATCACCACCACATGTTACAGGCAGTTAGGCAAGTCAATGGGACGATCTTGTGGGCAAATATGCATCTGCTGTTCTGGCTATCGCTAATTCCCTTTGTCACCGCATGGACTGGCGAGAATTTCTTTGCTCCTTTACCTGTTGCGGTCTATGGGGTCGTGCTTTTAATGTCAGGGCTAGCCTATTACATTCTTAGTCGTGTACTTATTTCTCATCATGGTAAAGAATCTACACTTGCGATCGCGATCGGTAGAGATTTTAAAGGCAAGATATCCCTAGTGATCTATGCTTTAGCAGTTCTACTTTCCTTAGTCAATTCTTGGTTAGCCTGCTTGTTATACGTTTCAGTGGCGATCATGTGGCTGATTCCCGATCGCCGCATTGAAAAGACGATGAGTTCCTAAGTAAACTAATGAGAAGTATCGCCTTGCGATACTTCTCATTAGTTTACTTAGCTTCCATCCAGTTTTTGCCAGTATGAATATCTACTTCTAGCTTTACCGAAAGCTCTAAAGCTGATTCCATCGCTGCTTTAATTTTAGGTTGCAGTTCTGCAATTTCATCAGGTGGAACTTCAAATACAAGTTCATCATGGACTTGTAAAAGTAGCTTCGCCTGATACTCAGACAAAAGTTCATTCACCCGTAACATGGCAACCTTGATAATATCGGCACTGGTTCCTTGGATGGGCGCATTAACCGCCGATCGCAATAGCGCCGCCTTCTGATAGCCACCGCTCTGACTGAGTCCGTGAAAATAGCGCCGCCTTCCTAATATAGTTTTCACATAGCCATCACGTTCTGCCTCTGCTTCGACACTTTGCATATAACTAGAAATCTTTTCGTAGCGCTGATTGAACTTATCAATAAATTGCTTGGCAACTTTTACAGGCACACCGATATCGCGGCTAAATTTCTGTGCTCCCATGCCATAAATCACGCCATAATTGATGATTTTTGCTAGACGACGCTCATCACTAGTTACTTCTTCCTTCTCTAATAGAAGTTGCGCTGTAACAGTATGCACATCTTCACCAGCATTAAATGCTCTCATCAATTCAGGCTCTTGGCTCAAATGCGCCAAAATCCGTAGCTCAATTTGCGAATAATCCGCTGCCATTAATATCCAATCTTCTTTTGGCAAAAAGCCTGCTCTAATCCGCTTGCTAAAAGCAGTACGAATGGGAATATTTTGCAAGTTAGGATTAGAACTACTCAAACGTCCAGTCGAAGCGACAGTTTGATTAAAATCAGTATGTACTCGTCCAGTCTTGGGTTGAATCAGCGAAGGCAAAGCGTCAACATAAGTGGATTTGAGTTTGGCAAGGGTTCGGTTTTCGAGAATGGTGTCAATGAGTGGATGATCGCCTTCTAATTTATTAAGCACAGCAACATCAGTGGAATAGCCTGTAGCGCTTTTGCGCGATTTTTTGATAAATTTCTCGCCTAATAATTCGAGTAAAATTTCGCTCAATTGCTTAGGTGAATTAAGATTAAATTCTTTGCCAGCTTGGGCGTAAGCTGCGATCGCTAAAGCATCCAAATCCTTCTCTAATTCCAAGGAAAAAGCACTTAAAAACTCTCTATCGATCCTAATTCCACGCCATTCCATCTCGGCAAGAATCGGCTCTAAAGCCATTTCCACATTTTGGAATAAATCCCAAAGCTCAGGTATTGCGGTTAGTTGTGTTTGCAAAATTGGCACAAGATGATAGGTAGTATATGTATCCATTCCACAATATTGAGCAACCAATGGGATGTCAACCTCTTCGATCGATTTACGCTTGCCGACTAGAGTCTTAAAACTGACCGTGCGAATCTGGAGCAAATCCATCGCCAGATCATCGAGCTTATGACTTGCCTCAGGATCGATCACATAACTAGCAATCATCGTGTCGAAGATCACGCCTGCTAGCTCAATCCCTGCCGCCTTAAACATCAAGCGATCGAACTTGGCATTCTGTAAGTATTTCGGATGACTAGCATCTTCAAGAATAGGTCGAAGAATCTCTCTAACCTCTTCCCATTTGAGATTTTGCCCTTCACTATGACTTAAAGGAATATAGGCAACCTCACTAATTGAATCTCCCCAGCAACAACCAATCCCTACTAATTCTGCTTCAAAGGGATTTAGTGCTGAGGTTTCCGTATCCCAAGCCACAGGCTGCTTAGTAATGAGGATTTCGCATAATTTTTCTAGTTTAGGAATTGTGTCAATAATCTGCACATCTAGCTTTAACGATGCTGAAGCGGCGATCGCCTGATCTTTTTCCTGCTTAGCAAAGTCAAACCATAACTCCTCATCTTCGTTGTTCTCTTGATTTTGAGAGGAATCAGTATTTGTCTCTTTGCCCTTTGAGACAGGTGCTGAGATTGCAGGCTTCTTCTCATAGTTCCCCGACAACTTGGCATGAATCTGATCGACTCTATTCACAAAAGCCTTCAGCTCAAGCTCTTCTAACAAAGGAATTACTTCGGCAGTATCAAAACCTGTTAACTTACAATCTGCGATCGCCATCGGCAGTGGCACATCTGTTTTGATCGTTGCCATAAATTGCGAATGCTTTGCTGCTTCAATCCCTTGCTCTAGCTTAGTTTTAACTGCTCCCTTCATCTTTGGTATAGCTGCTAAAACATTCTCTAAACTGCCATATTCCTCGATTAATTTAATCGCCGTTTTCTCGCCAATACCCCGCACCCCAGGGATATTGTCAGAAGCATCACCACAAAGAGCTTTATAGTCCACGACTTGCGTAGGTAAAACCCCTAACCGCTCTTTTACCTGATCAGCATGATATTCCACAATCTTATCTTTTTGTCCGATATTCAGCACCGAGATACGTTTATCAATATCGATTAATTGAAACAAATCGCGATCGCCACTTAATATCTTAACGGTGTAACCCTCAGTACTCGCAGCCTGTGAAAGCGTTCCCAATACATCATCAGCTTCAAAACCTGCTTGAGTAATTGCTGGCAGATTCATCGCTGCTAAAACCCTCTGTAAGTTCTGCATATCGGGAATAAAACTCTTAGGAGTTTCTATACGATTTGCCTTGTAAGTATCGTCAATCTCATGGCGAAATGTGGGTACAGCAAGATCAAATGCGATCGCAACAGCCGCAGGTTTTTCGCGATCGAGCATTTCGATCAATGCTTTCAAGAAGCCAAAACAAATACTAGTAGGGATTCCTGTCGAGGTGCGCAATCCGCCTTCTGGGTGTTTGCCAAAGGCATAAAAGGCTCTAAAGGCGAGGGAGTGTCCGTCAACGAGTAAAAATGTGGGGTGGGTTTGTTCGCTTGAAGTCATGATGCTCGTTTTAAAGTTTTGGCGATCGCTAGTCTTAGGTTAACCGATTGCTAATTATAGTGCGATCGCTACCAAATTGTTTCTACATGCGGATAATTCAAAATCTTGGCATCACAGGTCACGAGTGGAATTTGATATCGTCTAGAGATCGCCACCAAGATTCTATCAGCAGGATCTTTATGAAATGGCTCAGGTAAAAGACTACTAGCGATCGCATCTAATGGATCTAAAGGTTCAACAATTATTCCAGAATGACTTTTGGCTAATTGATACCATTCATCGATAGGGAGAGGAATGTCTAATTTTCCAAGACTGACTTTAACGGCAATTTCCCATACAGAAATAGCTGAGACTAGTAAGCCATCACGATCTTCTTCGATAGAAATTGCTGCTTGTGCTTTTTCTGATAGTTGGCTGGGATTGTGTAGTAACCATAGCCAAACATGGGTATCCAGTAAAATCATTCGTTTAGTGCTTCCCATAGATCGGACATGGGTTCGTCAAAGTCAGCAGAGATTGTAATTGGCATTCCTCGAAGTGGGTAATGTTTAATCCGAGAGGTAGTGTAGGGAACGATTTTGGCTAGGGGGATGCCATTGCGAGTGATCACAATTTCAGATTGGTTAACTGAAACTTCATTAACAATTGCAGCAAGGGAAGGGTTAACTTCTTGGACGTTCAGATATTTCATACCTGTTTTGGGGTGAACGCGATTGGGTATATTTTTTAGGTTTAGGTTTGATTTTAGCTTGTCTCAGGTGTTTGATGTTGAGGCGATCGCTGCCTCAATTAGATTTTACTTTTGCTAATTGTACAAATACTTGTAATTCACTCAAAATCTAACGATAATGTAGTCATCTGACAGTCTTAATATTATGACCGATCCCTTAGCTGAAAAAATTGGTATTAACGTGCTGGGCGGTACTGTGAATGTCCAACACCTCAATATTGGCATTGCGGAGCGTATGGAGAAATCGGGCGATCACGTCAGAATTTTGGTGGTAGCGGCTAATCCTTTGGGGTCTTCTCCTCTGAAGTTAGACCATGAGGTAAAAACTATTAAAGAGGCATTAAAGAGATCCCGCAAAAGCGGTAATTTTGTGGTGGAATATTGTCTAGCGGCTACCCCTTCAGAATTGCGTCGCGCTTTGTTGGATTTAGAACCGCACGTTTTGCATTTTAGCGGTCACGGTGCGGGAGAGAAGGGGCTGTTATTTGTAAGTGATGAGTCGGTGGGGGCGATCTATCGTTCGGATAGTGGAGAGTTGCGATCGCGTTCCACTAATACTAATGAGATTAAATTTGTTCCTGCTCAACCACTGGCGAATTTGTTGCAGCTTTGTGAGGATCATTTGGAATGTGTGGTGTTGAATGCTTGTTATTCGGATGTACAGGGTGATGTAATCTCAGCAAATATTCCATTTACGATTGGGATGCGCGATGTGGTTCAGGATAATGTGGCAATTAAGTTTTCGCAGGGTTTTTATGATGCGATCGGTTCAGGTAAAAGTTATGAGAAAGCTTTTGAATGGGGAAAGGTGGCGATCGAGTTCGATCTTGTAGATGAGGAATCCGCCAAGATTCTCGTTTTAAGGAAAAAAGGAGAACCAACTATATCTCCGCCCGAAACTCAGGACAAACCATCATTTATCAAACAAACTGCGCTCGAAAATGTCATAAAAAGCGGTGATATTGAAGATGTCAATACGACTATTCAGCAATCAATTACTCCTCCATTATCTCAACCAAGTCCAAGCAATTTACCTACTGATGTTAATTCAAGCGGTAGTGTAGATACAAGTAAAAACGATCTTACTCACTCTGAACCCGAAAAATCTTCCAGATCTGCTTTGGGTGACTTTCTATCAGAAGTCAAGAAAAAAATACTGCCACCACTTACTGCAAAGACTCATTTTGAGCGTGCTCTTGAAAAGCAAAAGCGTGGAGATAATCAAGGAGCTATCTCTAGCTACACTGAAGTAATTCGTCTCAATCCTGACTACGCTTCTGCTTACTACAATCGAGGTTTAGCAAAAAGAACTTTAGAAGACTATAAAGGGGCGATTGCTGACTACAACAAAGTTATCCACCTCAAACCTAACTATGCTGAAGCTTACATGGGGCGTGGATTATCGAAGTATGAATTATCAGACAAACAAGAATCGATTTCAGACTATAACGAAGCCATACGCCTTAAACCCGACAATGATTGGGCTTATATGAGTCGTGGCATAGCGAAATTTGCTTTAGGAGATAAGCAGGAAGCTATCGCTGATTATGATAAAGCTATAAGTCTCAGACCTGATTATGCTTACTATTACTTTAATCGAGGGATAGCAAAAAGAGCTTTAGAAGACTACAAAGGTGCAATCATCGACTATAACGAAGCCATAAGTCTCAACTCTAGCTATGCCGAAGCTTACAATAATCGTGGGCTAGTAAATTATGAATTAGGCTCCAAACAGGCAGCATTCTCTGATTATGATAAAGCTATAAGTATTAATTCTAACTTTGCTGAGGCTTACAATAATCGTGGACTAGTAAACTATGAATTAAGAACCACCGCTTTCTTTGCTATTGTTGACTATGATAAAGCTATAAGTATCAATCCTAACTATGCTGAGGCTTACAAAAATAGAGGGGATGCCAATTTCTCGTATGCCGAGACTAGCAAACGCGAAGGTGACAATATTGAAGCATTATACAAACAAAAAGCAATTAATGATTATAACTCAGCTATAAGTCTCAATCCCAAATATGCTGAAGCTTATAAAAAGAGAGGGGATGTAAAGTCCGCTTTAGGAATCGACCAGGGAGCTATCGCTGACTATGATAAAGCCATAAATCTCAATCCCGAATATGCTGAGGCTTATGTTAGTCGTGGGAATGTAAAGTCTAAGTTAAGAGACAAACAGGGAGCTATTGCTGAGTATGATAAAGCTATAAGCATCAATCCTGAATATGCTGGGGCTTATATCTGTCGAGGAATTGAAAGGTATGAAGTAGGAGACAAAGAAGGAGCTATTGCTGACTATGATAAAGCTATAAGTATCAATCCTAACTATGCTGAGGCTTATGTTTGTCGCGGATTATACTATCAGGAATTTGATGACCATACAAAAGCTGCGATAGATTTTAGGAATGCTTCCAAGCTTTATTGGGCAACAGGTAATTTCGTGGATTCTCTAGAAGCATCTTATCTACATCATAAAGAACAAGGGAATGTTCTAGGAACATTATTCTATTCCTTGTTAAAAGTCGCTTCTCTAAACATTGGAGTGACTATCGTTACTTGTATAGTTATAACCATTTTCTTAGCCTCTATTCCGTCTATGAAACAAGCAAATGACTTTGAGCGTGCAAAATCATTACTTAACAATGGTTTAGCTTATTATTCACAGAAAGATACAAAAGGAAAAGAGGCAATAAAAGAAGCAATCGATTATTACAATGAAGGTATAAAAATAAAACCTGATTATGCCGAGATATACAACAATCGTGGAAATGCAAAAAGAAGCTTAGGTGATATACAAGGTGCAATTAATGACTACGACAAGGCTATAAGCCTCAAGTCTGACTATGAAACTTATTATTTCTATTATAATAGAGGTCTAGCAAAATCTGATTTAAACGATTGGCAGGGAGCTATTTCTGACTACAACGAAGCTATTCTCTTAAATCCTAATTTATCTCTTGCTTACAACAATCGTGGAAATGCGAAGTCTAAATCAGGAGACAAAAAAAGATCGATTACTGATTACAACGAAGCTATCCGACTCAACCCTGATTATGCTGAACCTTATTACAGTCGAGGGAATGTAAAGAAAGATTTGGGAGATAAACAAGGAGCCTTAGCAGATTTTCGCAAAGCTTCAGAACTCTATCACAAGCAAGGCAATACAGAATGGTATAACAAATCTCGCGATAGAATTAAAGAATTAGGAGGCTAGTAGAAATAATATTTTCTTTATTCTAAATACGAACACCAATCG
>JANNDZ010000552.1:0-4281 GCA_031378395.1 Pseudanabaena sp. OTE_75_metabat_487_sub | reverse complement strand
CATCATCGGACGCAACGGCGCAGGCAAATCCACCCTCCTCAAAATCCTCAGCCGCATCACCGAACCCACCTCTGGCAAAATTTCCATCAAAGGTCGAGTGGCAAGTCTTTTAGAAGTTGGCACTGGCTTTCATCCAGAATTAACTGGTCGAGAAAATATATATCTCAACGGCGCGATTTTGGGAATGGCTAGATCTGAAATTAAGAAAAAATTTGACGAAATAGTTGCCTTTGCAGAAGTAGAAAAGTTTTTAGATACACCAGTTAAGCGATATTCTTCAGGGATGTATGTCCGCTTGGCGTTTGCCGTAGCAGCACATCTAGAGCCAGAAATTTTGATTGTTGATGAAGTCTTAGCAGTAGGAGATGCTCAGTTTCAGAAGAAGTGCTTGGGTAAGATGGAAGATGTTGCAGAGAAAGAAGGGCGGACAGTGTTATTCGTTAGCCATAATATTGGAGCAATTAAGACTCTATGTGATCGAGGCATTGTTTTGAATAATGGTCAACTCATCTATAATGCCTCGATTAACGAAGCATTAGGTCAATATAATACAGCTAGAAGCAAATTCATTTCTAGTTACTATATAGCTTCAGAAGAAAGTACAAAGCCTTATATTAAAGAAATTAAAGTTTTTCAAGAAGGTCTAGATGGTGATTTCAAAATGAACTTGCCAATTAGGATTTATTGTAGTTTTGATGATAAAGAAGTAAAAAATATTTCTGTAACTATAGTAGTTCGCAATAGTCAAGGAGACTGGTTAATACATAGTACAGACGAAGTTTCTAATTTTTCTTATAAAAATGTTTGTATTAGAAAATGCATGATCCCAGCAAATATTTTAGCTGAAGGAGATTATTACATGATGTTTGCTCTAGTTGAACGCAATCAGCAGATATACCAGCAATTAGAGGATATAATCAAATTTAAAATAGAATTTTCAGATAAAACGGAAAATAAAATTATAGGAAGTATCTGGAAAGGATTGTTAGCACCTAGAATTATTGAATGGAATTAAGAAAGAGATACGAACTGTCTATTCAGTACACTCTCTCATACGATCATTTAAGAATGCTATATACACATAAAAATATGTTTGCAACTATTAAACAGAAACTTAAATTAACTCTAACTGAAAAACAATTAAATCGATTGCGTGGAATTTATTCACTGAGTTCATTAGTTTATATAGATATACGATCAAATATACTTGCTAACTTTTTCCCTCAAAAGCCTGAAACTCTTAATTTGTTGGTCAATGATGTTTGTAATTCTCGCTGTCAAATGTGTTTGATTTGGCAGCAAAAAAAAGATAAAGAAATTACTCCCGATGAATTAGCAAAAATATTATCCGATAGCTTATTTAGCGAAATTAAATATATAGGTGTAAGTGGTGGAGAACCAACACTTCGGGCTGACTTGCCAGAACTCTATAAAGCAATATGTTCTAAAGAACCGAGGATTATAGGTACAGGAATTATTACTAATGCCATTATTCATGAAACTGTAAAACAGCGTATTTTAGAATCTGCTGCAATTTGCAAAAGTTATGGAGTCGGATTTAATATCATGATCTCTTTGGATGGAATAGGCGATGTTCATGATGTCGTGAGAGGGCGTAAAAACAATTTTAATTCTGCTATTTCCTTGCTAAAATTCTTTCATGAAGAAACAGATATTCCTACATCTTTTGGATGTACGATCACTTCATCAAATGCACTTTATGTCGATGAACTCCTCGATTATGCGATATCAACGGACTTATATGGTCGATTTCGAGTTGCAGAATATATTGATCGCCTCTATAACTCTCAACAAAGTCAATTTGTCAGAGCTTTTGATGAAAAGATGCTCTATCATATGGGGTTGTTCTTTTTTCGAGTTGAGCACGAATTTGAAAAAGACTTAATATTTAAAAAAACTTATAGAAATATTCGTGGGATGTTAGTAGAAAACAAACCTAGATCGATCGGATGTCCTTATCAATCTAGAGCCGCAGTTTTAACTGCCAAAGCAGAACTCTTGTATTGCTCACCCAAATCGCCTTCCTTGGGAAACACTCTAGAAATTGCAGCAGAAAAGCTCTATTTCTCTAATATTTCCAAAAGAAAAGAAATTATTGACAAAGACTGCTCTAGCTGTATTCATGATTATCATGAGCCAATTACGGCTAAAGAAAAAGTATTATCCTATTTAGCAGCAAGAAGAAGAAGCAAGTATGAATGCTCTAAGATCCTAAGTCTATCTTCTAAACTGATAAAGTCAAGTCAGAAATTAACAGAATTATCTTCTATGTTCTCTAAAACTGTATTGATAGTAGGTTGGTATGGAACAGAGACGGTAGGAGACAAAGCTATATTATGGTCTATCATTAGTGAACTACGCGATCGCTCTAACCCTCCAAACAAGATATATCTCGCAAGTCTTTATCCATTTATCTCTCATTGGACTATCAAGGAAATGGACTTAGAGAATATTTCTATTATTGAAACTTACTCTAAAGAATTTGAAGAAGTATGTACCCAGTTTGATGAAGTAGTTGTGGGGGGAGGACCTTTAATGGATATAGAACCTCTTAATCATATTCTTTATGCTTTTATGGCAGCTAATAAATCTGGTGCTATCACAAGAGTTGAAGGCTGTGGAATTGGACCTCTTAAATCTCCACTTTATACTAGAGTCGTTTCCGAAATTATCAGATTAGCTGATTATGTAAGCCTTCGGGATCGAGAATCTGTGGATGGAATCTTGAAAGAGTTTCCAGCTAAGTCTCTCAAAGTTATTCCCGATCCTGCAACTAATTATGTCCATTTTATCAAATCATCTGGCAGTTTAGATCAGAATATTCCTCCACTTGGATCTGCTAAAAATATTTCTTGTTTTCTGCGGGAGTGGGAAATAGAATATATAGGAGAACTAAATCCAGAGGAATTTATATTAACTAAATATAAATTTGAGCAGCAAATTGTGGAGATGCTTCTAAAACTTAGTTTGGTGTATGAAGCCGATATTCATTTGTTGCCAATGCACACTTTTTGTATTGGTGGTGATGACAGGATTTTCAATAGAAAACTTGAAGCAAATCTATCAGATTTAGCCTCTAAAAAGATGCTAACAAATAAAATTTGCTTTACAAGGGAACCGATCTCTCCAAAAGAAATTCTTCAAAGTATGTACCATACACAACTAAACATATGCATGAGATTTCATTCAGTGTTATTTGCTGAATCTCTCGGTGTACCATATATTGCGATAGATTATACCAATGGAGGGAAAATTAAGGCTTTCCTTGAAGGTAAGGGAAAGTTAAACCGCTTAATTTCTTTGTCTGAAGTAGCAAATGAAAATTGGCGCACTCGATTACCGAATCTTCTCCCAGATATCTAGTGGATATTTTTACCCATGCAAGTTTTACATATTAATCAATCTGATATTTCTGGTGGGGCAGCGATCGCAGGATATCGTCTTCATCAAGGATTAATAGAACAAGGGATTGATTCTAAGATGTTGGTGGGAAATGTTAAGACTAACAGCGATCGCATCGTGACTCTTCCACATAAACCTCGTCTTGAGAACCTACTTAATCGTTTTACGAGATATTCTGGACTTAATGACATTAATCTTTTTAGTAGTTTTGATATTCCCAATCACAAATTTTATCAAGATGCTGATATCCTCAATTTTCACAACTTGCATACAGGCTACTTTAACTATTTAGCTATTTCCAAATTAACTAAAACCAAACCTGCAATTTTTACGCTCCATGATATGTGGAGTTTTACTGGTCATTGTGCCTATAGTTATGACTGCGATCGCTGGAAAATTGGTTGTGGTAAATGCCCTTATCCTGAAATTTATCCTGCCATTGATCGTGATAGTACTCGTATTGAGTGGAAACTCAAAAACTGGATTTACAGTAAATCAAATCTGACTATCATCACGCTCAGTCATTGGCTAACTGAGCAAGCTAAAGCAAGTATGCTCAGTCGCTTTCCTATTCACCACATTCCCAATAGTATTGATACAAATGCTTATCAACCATTAGATCGACATTTATGTAAGGCTATTTTAGATATTCCTCAAGATAAAAGAGTGCTTCTATTTGGCGCAGAAAGTCTTAAAGATAAACGCAAAGGTGGAGATTTATTACTCAATGCTTTACAGCAATTACCACAATCCCTCAAGGCAGAGATACTGCTCCTGACCTTTGGTAATGGCAGTGAAGCAATTACTGCTGAATTGGGAATGCCAACTATTAATTTGGGATATATTAGTAGCGATCGC
>JANNDZ010000550.1:0-1826 GCA_031378395.1 Pseudanabaena sp. OTE_75_metabat_487_sub | reverse complement strand
AGAAAAGTGTAAATAATACGCTAATACCACCAGTAATACCAACCTGAGCAAGGATACCTTTACCAGTCACAACTTCGTTAGCAAAGCCTGCAACTAATCCAATCATCGCCATACGACCATTCCAAGTTTCGGCAAAGTTACTGAAACCAAATACGCCCGCCCCTGTAGGATTTACGTTAAGACCAACTGATTTTTTTATAGTTGCAGAAGAATCTTTGTCATTAGATGAAATGTTTGTTGGTGTGACTACCATGATTAATTACTTTCCTACAGAAGTTTTATATTAATTAATTAAACTTTATATTTAATGTAAACAAATGTAAATCTACCATCAGAAATATGCCCTACTGCCTCAACCCAAGCTGCCAAAAGCCAAATAATCCCGAAGGCGGGAGGTTTTGCATAAATTGCGGCAAAAATCTACAGCTTAAGGGTTTGTACGAGGCACTCTCTTTCATTGGTCAGGGCGGTATGGGAAGGACTTTTCAAGCCAAAGATCTAGGACGATTGGGTCAGCTTTGTGTAATTAAACAATTTCTACCACAGTTTCAAGACCCAAATCCAATGAAAAAAGCGATCGCTCTATTTGAGAGCGAAGCCTCCCAACTCAAAGCATTAGGCTCTCATCCACAGATCCCTGAGTTAGTCGCCTATTTTGAAGAAGATGGATGTCTATATCTAGTTCAAGAACTCATCGAAGGCGAAAATCTTTACATCGAATTGCAGCGTAATGGCATATTTAGCGAAGCACAAATCTATGAATTACTAGCAAATATCCTGCCAGTTCTTCAATTCATCCATGATCGCCAAGTTATCCATCGCGACATCAAACCCGATAATATTATCAGGTGTTCTTTAACATCTCCTGAGCTAGATCAAAAAGAAAGGATCTCCAATTGCCAATCACCAATCACCAATTCTCCTGAGATCAATTTTGCTCTCGTTGATTTCGGAGCAGCCAAAGCCATTACATCCGATACCGCCAATCGCACAGGAACTTTAATCGGCAGCGCCGAATATATCGCTCCTGAACAAGCAAGAGGAAAAGCTATTCCTAAAAGTGATCTCTATAGTTTAGGAGTAACCTGCATTTATTTACTGACAGGAATATCCCCTTTTGATTTATATGATGATGAAAGCGATCGCTGGATTTGGCGAGAAAAACTACCAACATCTATATCTAATCATTTAGCAGGAATTCTCAATCGGCTCTTAGAAAGAGCGATCGCTAATCGTTACAGCTCTGCTACTGAGGTCTTGCATGATCTCCAATCTGTAACAATTAACTTAGGTATTAATTCCAACAATCTAGGAGTTAGTTATATTAATCAACATAACAACCCTCAGATAAAGAAATTAATTGAAGCTTTAAATTTAGGGCAATGGCAAGAAAGCGATCTACTTACTAACACCATCATTTTAGAACTCGCAAATAAAAATAGAATTGCCGAATTAACTTCCAACGACATCGATCAGATTTCTTGTGATGTATGGATAGCGATCAACCAAGCATGGATACAAGCTAGTAATAATCGCTTTGGTTGGAGTATTCAGCAACAAATCTGGAAAAGTCTTAGCGGTAGATTGATCTATGAAGAGAATAACTATTGGGAGTTTGCCAAGGTCTATGAGAAGTTTGCTGATCGCGTTGGATGGCGCAAACCAGGTTGGTTAAATCTAGAATTTTCTCCAAAGATTTGGCGTAAATATGAGAATCTAACCTTTGAGATCTCTGCGCCACGAGGTCATTTGCCAAGCCTATTTTTCTGGGAAGGATTTAATTTAGTCGATCCAGTTCTCTATCGCTTAGAAATCTGCCACCAAAG
>JANNDZ010000546.1:0-5512 GCA_031378395.1 Pseudanabaena sp. OTE_75_metabat_487_sub | reverse complement strand
GTCTGGCTCTCAATCGTCATCTCCTTGACCGCTTTATTTCCCTGTTAGATTTAGACCTTACTTTGATTAAATCTCACCCTAATTTCCACAAACTTTGCTCTTACGGCTCTATCTCTGGCTAACTTTGTCCGTAGTATTGATGTATTTATCGCTATAAAAGCCACGCTTCACGTAGATTTTATGAAAAACATGAGTTTGGTCACTCACAATTTTACTAAACCTGCTATTTTGCAACATATTTAGTAAAATTTAAGTGTCTTATTGAGATATATTCGCTGTAAATTTGGCAATTTATTAAAGCTGTTCTAAAATTGCTTAAGCCAACAGATCAGAAAAGTATGGAAACTGAAAATACCCAACTAGTTACTAATGAACAACTTTTCTTGGCTAAAGTTGAGCGTTTAGAGCAAGAAATAGAATCGTTGCGAGCGCAGAATATCAGCTTAAGAGAGTATTTAGACACAAAAATCACTCAAGGAGAACAACTATCGCAAGTTAATCATCGCCTGCAAACTGAAATTCTTGACCGTCAGCAGACTGAGACAGCTCTGAGATTGCTTTTAGATCGACTGTCAAGTGAAAAGAATGATCTAGAAATAATTCTGGACACCACTACATCTCATAGTGATACGATCGAAGCCTTGCTATATGACCGAGCTTTATCGCTTGCTCGCGAAGTAACCATTGACGGATTGACCCAAATCGCTAACCGTAGAGCCTTTGATCAGAGGTTAGAAGGAGAATGGCAACGCTTAGCTAGAGAGCATTTGCCACTTTCATTGTTGCTCTGCGATGTAGATTTTTTTAAGCGCTATAACGATCGCTATGGACATCCTGTCGGCGATGATTGTTTACGAGCCGTAGCAAAGACAATTGAGTCTTGTATACGTCGCCCTGCCGATCTGGTGGCTCGTTATGGTGGTGAAGAGTTTGCGGTGATTTTGCCGAATACCCTAAGAGAAGGAGCCACTTTTATCGCCGAAGAAATTTGCCTTGCTATTGCTAATCTGCATATCCCGCACGAAGCCTCTTTCGTCAAAGATTGCGTTTCTATCAGTGTTGGCATATCCACAACTATGCCTGAGAAGAACATACATCCAAGGAGCCTCATTGTGTCTGCTGACATGGGTTTATATCTAGCAAAAACACAAGGTCGCGATCGGGCTGTATATCGCCAATATCAGTGATGCGCGGCTCCGCCGCGCATCACTGATGGTTTTGGTTGGTATTATTTCGTGGCGATCGCATATTCGATCTTTACCTCATTTACACAATTTTTACCATGCTCAAATTCTGTGACATTTGAGAGCGTAGTATCAGCAATATTGGCTAGAGCTTGACTGGTAAAAAAAGCCTGGTGCCCTGTAACAATTACATTTGGAAAGGTTAGTAATCGCTGAAATGTATCATCTTGAATAACTTCATTGGACAAGTCTTCAAAAAACAAATCCGCTTCTTGCTCATATACATCTATACCGAGATAGCCGATCGCACCCGATTTCAGACCATCGATCGCCGCCTGAGTATCAATTAATGCGCCGCGACTTGTATTAATTAACATCATCCCAGTTTTCATTTGAACGATCGCATCGGCATTAATCAAATGATGCGTATCAGGCGTAAGTGGACAATGGAGCGAAATAATATCTGACTGAGCGAAGAGTTCGGGCATTGATACGTAATCCATTCCCATTTCTAAGCAAACTGGATTTTGATAAGCATCATAGCCGATTAATTTACAACCAAATCCACGCATAATCTGGGCAAAAATCGCTCCAATTCGACCAGTCCCAATCACGCCCACAGTTGCCCCATGCAAATCAAAACCAAGTAATCCTTCAATTGAGAAATTACCTTCTCTAACGCGGTTATAAGCCCGATGGACTTTACGATTGAGCGATAAAATCAAGGCGATCGCATGTTCAGCAACTGCATAGGGGGAATAAGCGGGAACACGCACGATCGTCATTCCCAAATGCGATGCCGCAACTAAGTCCACATGGTTAAATCCAGCCGACCTAAGAGCAATTAATTTTGTATCGCCTTGAGACAACTTCTCTAACATTTCTGCATCAAGATAGTCATTAATAAAAATGCAGATAGCAGGAAACCCTATAGCGAGGGAAACAGTCTCATGGCTAAGATGACATTCAAAAAAAACTATTTCATGTTGATGTTGCTCATTTGCAACATTAAACGGCTGACGATCATAGGGCTTGGTATTGAAAAAGGCAATTTTCATAAATACTGTGATAGGAATTTTTTGCTACAAATAAGAAAGGCTCGCTTAGCGAGCCTTTCTTATTTTGGGATTTAGAGATTAACCACCAACATTGAGCGTTGCCCTTGCAGGATCATAGGGCTGCAATTCCACCTTCACAGGCTTCACATTCCAGATCTCATCACAATATTCTTTGATCGTGCGATCGGAAGAGAACTTGCCAGATCTTGCCACGTTGAGAATACTCATAGTTGTCCATTTCTCGACATCTTGATAAGCAGCGCTGACTTCAGCTTGACAATCTGAATAGGCTTGATAATCTGCCAACAACATATAGTCATCGTGATACATCAGCGAATCCACTAAAGGCTTAAACAAGTCCTTGTCTCCAGGGGAGAAATACCCCATGCCTAGGCGATCAAGAACATTGCGAAGTTCTTCATTACTTTGGTAATAGGTTTGAGGATTGTAACCTTCAGCTTTTTTTTGTTCAACTTCGGCAGCCGTTAAACCGAATAAAAAGAAGTTATCAGCACCAACTTCTTCGCGGATTTCGATATTCGCACCGTCTAGAGTACCGATGGTTAAAGCTCCATTCATAGTGAACTTCATGTTGCCAGTACCCGAAGCTTCTTTACCAGCGGTCGAGACTTGCTCTGACAAATCAGCAGCAGGATAAATCAATTGACCGAGAGAAGCACTAAAGTTGGCAAGGAAGACAACTTTGATGCGTCCTTGCACATCAGGATCGCGATTAACCACATCAGCTACCGCATTGATCGCTTTGATAATTAGCTTCGCCATGAAGTAGCCAGGCGCAGCTTTACCGCCGAATACAAAAGTGCGAGGAGTAATCTTGATATTAGGATTTTGTTTAATCCGTAGATACAGTCCAATGATGTGCAGTAGGTCAAGATGCTGACGCTTGTACTCATGGATACGCTTTACTTGAATGTCGAAGATCGAATTAACATCAACTTCTACGCCATTATGAGTGCGAATATAATCGGCAAGTTTTTGCTTGTTTGCTTGTTTAATCTGTCTCCAGCGATCGCGAAAATCTTTGTCATCCACAAAAGCTTCAAGTTTACGAAGTTCGTCAAGATGCTTCAGCCAAGTGTCGCCAATTTTTTCGCTAATCAAACCAGACAAAGCAGGATTGGCTAGCAATACCCAACGTCGAGGAGTGACTCCATTAGTTTTATTGTTAAACTTCTCTGGCCAGAGCTTGTAGAAGTCTTTCAATACATCTTGCTTGAGCAGTTCGGTGTGCAAAGCCGCGACACCATTAACTGCGTGGCTGCCAACGGTAGCGAGGTTTGCCATCCGTACTTTTTTGCCACCGCCTTCTTCGATAATCGATAGGCGTAATAGCAACTCATTATCATCAGGAAACCAAGTCTGGACATCTTGCAAGAAGCGATGATTGATTTCGTAAATAATTTCTAAATGACGCGGCAGTAAGCTTTCAAATAGAGGCACACCCCATTTTTCGAGCGCTTCAGGCATGAGCGTGTGATTGGTATAAGCAAAGGTGCTTTGAGTAATCCGCCATGCTTCATCCCAGAACATATGATGATCATCCACCAACAAACGCATCATTTCGGCAATGCTGATGGCTGGGTGGGTGTCATTTAGCTGTACGGCGGCATGATCGGCAAGGTTGTCCAGACGACCATACTTTTTGAGATGGCGACGAATAATGTCTTGAAGCGAGCAGGATACAAAGAAGAACTGCTGCTCTAAGCGCAATTGACGACCTTGGGGTGTGTTGTCGTTGGGGTAAAGAACTTTGGAAATGGTTTCCGATTTGATCTTGGTGGCAACTGCGCCATCATAGTCGCCAGAGTTAAAGGCTTGGAAGTTAAAGTCTTCACCTGCCTCGGCTTTCCAGAGCCGAAGGGTATTAACCGTGTTGGTTTGATATCCAGGCACGGGGGTATCGTGGGGAATCCCTTCAACAGTGAAGCTAGGAATCCAACGGGTATGAGGACGACCGCGATCGTCATTATAGATTTCGGTATGTCCACCAAATTTGACTTGGACGGTGGACTCGTAGCGCACGACTTCCCAAGGGTTACCGCAACGCAACCATTTGTCAGGGATCTCGACCTGCCAGCCATGCTGAATCGATTGGTTAAAAATACCAAATTCGTAGCGGATACCATAACCCATTGCAGGAATCTCTAGGGTGGCAAGGGAGTCAAGGAAACAGGCTGCTAAGCGTCCGAGACCACCATTACCTAGCCCAGGATCAGGTTCTTGCTCTAGGATTTCGGTCAGATCCAGTCCTGACTCTTTGACAGCTTGGGCGATCGATTCATATAGGTCAAGATTAATTAAGCTATTACCAAGATGTCGCCCCATCAAAAATTCGGCGGAGAGGTAATAAACGGTTTTGATATCTTGTTCGTGGTAGACCTTGAGAGTTTGCAGCCAACGTTGCAACAGGCGATCGCGTGTGGTGTAAGACAACGCCATGTAGTAGTCGGTGAAGTTGGCGAGGATTGCGAGTTTGCCTTGTATGTAGAACAGGTTGTCGGCAAAGGCACGCTTGAGGGTTTCAATACTTAAACCTGTGCGATCGTCTTCTACCGTAATATTGCTGGTTTGATTAGCAACATTTGTTTGCATAGAATTATTCCTGAATGGTTACTTTGTCTTATTGCCGTTCTGCTGACCCTAAGGCGGAGGGTTATGCCCCTGTCCTATCCAAGCATAAACTTTGAGCTGTTGGTCATTTATTAACTGATAATTTATGTTTGAGGGGCGTAATATTTACGGTTCCCTGACATTAGCTCAAATTTTTATGAAAAATTTACCTCGTAATCTTTTGGGGATCGCGGGAAGTACCTTAACTAGATCTCTGCCCCACTCAGCAAAATATTTTCCCAAAAGCATTTAGGGACGATATCCAGAAAATTTTGACATCGTGACCCAATGAAATTACCCATAAATCTCAAAAAATCAATCAGCACCACTTGGTGGATTGATAATTCAATTATTGCTGTAGGCTACTTCATCCTTAGTGCCTTGGTTTTGCAATTACCACAGTCACAGCTTGGCTCTCCAGTCTGGCCGCCTGCTGGGATTGCGGTTGGAGCTTTATTGGCAAGAGGTCGATCGCGATGGGTAGGAATATTTTTGGGAGCTACTCTAAATAGTTTTCTTACGTCTAAAGTGCCTTTTCATTTTGCGATTATTGGAGGTCTAGTTCCTGCGATCGGCGCTTTAGCCTCTACCACATTAGTGTTGTATCTGAACAAGACAAATGATTTCTTTGGATACGTT
>JANNDZ010000513.1:0-3314 GCA_031378395.1 Pseudanabaena sp. OTE_75_metabat_487_sub | reverse complement strand
CACAAAATCGTCTACCTGGACAGGTTCAAAATTTGACTCCCAAACGGTATTCCAATTTTGATCGGGGTACACAATGCCACAGGCTTCATTCGCGATGGCGAGCCATTGAGTGTTAACTTCAGCAAAGGCATGATTTATTCTGGTTCGCGATCGGACGATCTTGCATTTTAGTTATATTTAAAGCTGATGCTTCGCATCAGCTTTAATATTTTTTGAGTTAGTCATGGAAAATTTTGCTTTTTACAATCCAGTCAAGATTTTATTTGGAAAAGGTCAAATTGCGAATATCAGTGCAGAAATTCCTGCTGATGCCAAAATCCTAGTCATCTATGGTGGCGGTAGCATCAAAACCAATGGAGTTTACGAGCAGGTAAAGACAGCCCTAGCAGGTCATAACTTTCTCGAATTTGGCGGGATTGAAGCAAATCCTCATCTGGAAACATTGCTCAAAGCAGTTGCACTGATTCGAGCTGAAGGGATTGATTTTTTGCTATCAGTAGGTGGTGGATCAGTTCTTGATGGCACAAAATTTATTGCTGCTGCTGTTCCTTTTGAAGGCGATCCTTGGGATATTTGTGCAAAACAAGTCCTTGTAAAAGCAGCGATTCCCTTTGGTGCAGTATTAACTTTGCCCGCCACTGGTTCCGAGATGAACACTAACTCTGTGGTTACCAAATGGGAAACCCAAGAAAAGTTGTTTTTCTCCAGCCCGTTTGTATTTCCCAAATTCTCAGTACTAGATCCTGAAACGACTTACTCGTTGCCTATTCGTCAGGTTAGTAATGGAATTGTTGATGCCTATGTTCATGTTATGGAACAGTATCTGACATATCCTGCCAATGCGCCATTACAGGATCGGATGGCTGAGTCTATTCTCAAAACCTTGATTGAAGAGGGGCCCAAAGTCTTAGCAGATCTCCATAACTACGAAGCAAGGGCAAATGTGATGTGGTGTGCCACGATGGCGCTAAATGGATTGATTGGTGTGGGTGTGCCTCAAGATTGGGCAACGCACATGATCGGTCATGAGCTAACGGCGCTACATGGCATCGATCATGCTCAAACTTTAGCGATTGTACTGCCGAACACCCTGACGATTAGACGCGATCGCAAACGGCAAAAGCTCTTGCAGTATGCCGATCGTGTTTGGGGTCTTGTCGATGGGACAGAGGAAGTACGCATTGATCAGGCGATCGCGAAAACTCGCGACTTTTTTGAGGCTGTTGGTGTTCGCACCCATCTTTCAGACTATGGCGTAGGAATAGATGTAATCCCCAAAATTATTGATCGCTTCGAGAAGCGTGGTTTTGTTGCTTTAGGAGAAAATCAAGATGTTACTCCCAAAGTAGTTGAACAAATTTTAGCGCTTTGCGCCTAACTTTTCTCTGCAAAGGTGCTGTAAAGCAGCACCTTTGCATGGTTTCTGGAGTATAAATATGACTAAAAAACTTCTATTTGTTTGTCTTGGAAATATTTGCCGATCTCCTGCGGCAGAAAATATTATGAATCATTTAGTTGAGAAGCAAGGACTAGGCGATCGCTTTATCTGTGATTCAGCTGGTACTGGTGGCTGGCATGTGGGTGCACCGCCTGATCGCCGTATGCGAGCCGCAGCCAAAGAACGCGGCTTAGACTTTGTTGGCTCGGCTAGACAATTTCAGGCGATGGATTTGCGTGAATTTGATTTAATTCTGGCGATGGACAAAGATAACTATCGCAATATTCTCGCTCTCGATCCGCAAGGGAAATTTACCGACAAGGTGAAGATGATGTGTGACTACTGCGAAACTTACACCGATAAAGAAGTTCCTGATCCCTATTACGGTGGTGCAGATGGATTTAACTATGTCATCGATCTGCTATTTGATGCCTGTGGCGGTCTTCTCAAATCTTTTCCCAAAAATTGAAGAGAGGGCGCTTTGCGCCCTCTCTTCAATTTAATCAACGTAAAATGCTCGATCGCGTTGAGTATTAGCTAAAAAAGCTTCTAGTTCTTCCCATTGTTTGTTCTCAATTAAACCAATTACTTCTTGCAAAGATTGCTGATAGTTTTGCAGCGATCGCAACACAGCTGATTGATTATATTCTGCCATTAGTCGCCCTAGTTCAGGATTACCACCGCCCACACGACTAGTATCACGAAAGCCAGAACTCGCTAAATTTTGCGCTAATTTTAAAACCGTTCGATCGCTTTCTGCTTGACAAGCCGCAATCAAACTTGCACTAATCATTACAGGTGCGTGACTAATCATCGCCACAGCGCGATCATGCTCTTCAGGGCTACATTCAAATACATTCATCCCCACTGACTGCCATAGCGATCGCACTTTCTCCACCGCAGCAATATCATCACTAGGCGTAACCACACATGGACGATTTTGAAAGAGATTCTTTTCGGCTGCTAAAATTCCTTGAAATGCAGTCCCCGCCATCGGATGACTACCCACAAATCGCTGATTAAATTCCTGACAAATCTTTGATGCTGGCTTAACGATCGCTGATTTGACAGAACCAACATCCGTAAAAATCACGTTGTCAACTAGCTTGGGTGCGATAGCCCCAATCGTCGGCAAAATTGCAGCGATCGGTGTACAGATGACGACAATATCAGTTTGGGCAAGAATGCGATCAGGAATATCTGCAATATTTACACTGGCGATATTTACGGCAGCGATCGCTTCAGCTTGTTTACAGGTTTCAGGATTGCGACTGATGCCCCACACGTAGTTATGATGTTGCGACGAAGCGAGCAGATCTAACCCTAGCGATCCACCAATTAACCCTAAACCAACGATACCAATATTCATAAAGGTTTCACATAGCAAAGGGGTGCTAAGCACCCCTTTTAAGTAGCTAAACAAAATTAAATATAGAATTCCAAAATCCGTACCGCCCGCTAGGCGGGCGGTACGGATTTTGGCTCTAGGTTTTTAATTATGCTGAGTTAGTTATTATTTTAGAATTTGCGAAGGTCAATACCTGCTTCTTTTGCAAATGCGGAGAGCCCTTTCTTTTGTAAAGTCTTGATAGCTTTGGTGGAAATTTGTAATTTTACAAAACGCTTTCCTTCTTCCCACCAAATTCTTTTGTCTTGTAAGTTTACGTGTTGTAAGTGCTTATGACGCTTGTGTGAGAAAGAAATCGATACGGAATTATTGGCTTTTTTGCCTGTTAGTTGGCATACGCGACTCATAGTACTAGTCTCCTATTTTTTCAGTCCAGTCAATAATATTACAACCTTTTGTGATCAAAGATCAAATTTTTAAAACAGGGCTTCCCAATTAAAAATCACATCAGGAAAAGCATTAATCGAT
>JANNDZ010000396.1:0-2006 GCA_031378395.1 Pseudanabaena sp. OTE_75_metabat_487_sub | reverse complement strand
TCTTCGATCTGCTCAACTAGTTTGATCAAAGGCCGCGATCGCCGACCTCGATCGATCATCCACCAGTTGATACCACCCAGGATAACCAGCGTCAGGGCACCATCGATCCAGATTAAGCGACTGACTTTGGTAGATGGCGATAGTGATGAGTTAGAAATCTGGAATGCGCGATCGACTGGCAGCATCGTGATCGCAAAGATCATAGCTGCCCCAACCAGCTGGATTAATCCGACTTGAATAATTTGCTGGGGTTTTCGCCACCAATTACTGCGCCAGCTACCACCAATCATTAGACTACTGATTTCCTGGCGACTGAGTTCTTCGACGGTCGATCGAGGAATCAGTAACTCATCAAACTCTTGCATAATTAACCAGCATCCTAATTCATAAATCTGTGCAGTGATTCCCAAATGGCGGTGAAGAAGCTGCCCTCCCGGGGACGGAAGAGGTCAAAGTTTTTGCCGGTGCCAAAAAATGGTCGAAGTGTCCAGCCCAGTTGGGTACCAACAAAACCGTATAAGCCCAACCAAAATCTCAGGATATTTTTTCTGATTTGAATATTGCCAGCTTGTTCTGCGGCTTCTTCGCCCACTGGTTTCATCACTTGATAGAGGAAGGATACGCCTAATAATCCAGTTAAGGCAAAGATGGCCACGTTTAACAACAAGAAGAAAAACTTGTCGTTGACTGTCAGTAAAAAGAACAGACTAACTGGAGCAAAGCCACAGAGCAGTAGTGAGATGACGGTGATTGCGGATAAGAGGTAGGCCCAATGTTGCCGGATGGTGCTGCGGGAGCCAAAAAAGGCATTAAAGATGTAGAGGGTGGGCAAGCAGACAATCAGGGTGATGAGATACAGCGCCGGTAGTTTGATGGCAGAAGAGAGAATTTGCAGGGGCATGGTGCTGTTGGTAGCACCAATGATTGCTCCATAGATGGCAAAGCAGCTAAAACTGGCTATCAGGAGAGCGGCAATTTTACTATTGAGATTTTTACTCTCATGAATTTCGTTGATAAAGTTAAAGCGATCTTTGAGCAGATAAATTAGGGTACTAGGGCTTTCCATAATCTGAGGTACTGTTAATTTACGGTAACTACAGTCTGTGGAAAGGCTATTCCTGTAAGTTACAGCAGCCGCTGGTTAAACATCCAATATCAATTCCAGGAGCCATATCGTATGTAATTAAAGTTTTCAGCTTCTAGTCCAGATCTACTCAGGTATAGGTACAGGGGTAAATCGGCAGTTAAAACAAATGCTGGTAATCTTGAGGCTACTATTATTGCCACATCAGCTAATCCAAGCCTATTAAACTCTGGATGAGACACTAAGACCACAGAACTATCATTCTGTTCATTGCATTTGCTGAGAAACTCAGTCATGGCATCTCTTCCAAGCCGCCGTATATCATCACGCTCTTTGCCAAGCAAATTAGATACTTCGGTCATAATATGTGGCGTCGTAATGAGGCTGTTAAATGAATTTTTATTTATAACCTCTGTCAGCAGTTCATAATCATCTTCTGTGAACGCCGAAAGAGTCTTAGCTTTTGGAATCATTGACGAGTCCTTACCGCCAATAAATAGGAGAAGCAACAAATTAGTATCCAGTAGGAGGATTTTGGAACGTATTAATACATTCATCCTAATCAAATAGTTCTGATTTTCATCGAGGATGGTTCACCCGTTGCTGCATTAATATCGACAACTTTGTAACGGCGAGATGATTCTCTAGTCGTCTTGCTCGATATCAACAGTGATTGTATCTCTTCCTTCGTTTCTGGTAGAGAGAAGCCTACTGTAACAAGCCACTGATTAGTTGCTTCGGAAAATTCAACCTCTTCAAGCATCAAGTCCCGTAAGTTGCTTCCTGCATATAAATCCTTGACATAATTGATTGCTGTTATGACAGCAGTCCTGACATTAATGTTATTTTCTCGGCTTTCCATAGATCACGTCTGAGGTAATGGATAAATTGTAATAAGTTTTGAAATTGAATTAGAGCAATT
>JANNDZ010000128.1:0-3297 GCA_031378395.1 Pseudanabaena sp. OTE_75_metabat_487_sub | reverse complement strand
TCTTTTAAAGTATTCAGGCCTGATCGTAATGACAGCAATGCAATCAGGGGTGAGCGTATCAACGGCATCATTGAAAACAAGGATAATTTTTTGTGGGTTGGTACAAACGAAGCATTGAACCGGTACAACCCCATTACGGGCTCTTTTACCCATTTTTATATTGACACAACCCCTGGTAATAAACTAAAAACAAACTATATTTTTTAATACTCTTTTCCATTTTAATAATTAGTGGGGCGTGGATTTGCCTCGCACCACTAATTATTCATTTTACAATACCTATTTTTTTTCTTGATTCAAACATTACATCGATCCGACATTGTGGGAAGATTTAGCAGTAAGAAATCCAGTTATGTTTCGGCTAATAAATCAATAAGTAGATCAATGAGATATTCGCTGCGTCGCTTTGTGGCTTGGTTTGCGATCGCCATCATCACAATAACCACATTATTTGCCTGTACCAACGGCAAAATTATCAATAACGGGAAACTGGGGATTAGCGATCGCACTGATGAGCGCATCGTTTTGGGCACAACCAGCAAAATTCGCACGCTCGATCCTGCCGATGCCAACGAATTTTTTATCAGCAATATTTTTTACAACACGCTCGAACGTCTTTACACATATAAAGAAGGCTCCAACGAAATCATTCCTCAACTGGCGGCGGATATGCCCAAAGTTAGTGAAGATGGCTTAATCTATACAGTGCCAGTGCGAACAGGGATCAAATTTCACGATCGCACTAACTTCAATGCCTACACGATGAAATTTGCCTTAGACCGCTTCATGAATTCTAAAGGCGCACCAGCATATATCTTGACCGATGTGATCGAAGCCATTTCTGTGCCAAATGAAGCTGAACTGGTTTTTAAGCTCAAACAACCTTTGCAATTTTTCCCCAAGTTCCTAGCATTTACGGGGGCTGCCGCAATATCGCCACAGGTCTATAAACACATTAAAGATGAAAAGACAGGCAAGCTATTATTCTTGCCCGATAAATTAGTCGGAACTGGTCCCTATCAAGTTACGCAGTTTGTCGAAGGTAGCTACTTACGCTTAGATACATTTCCTGATTATTGGGGTAAAAAGCCTGTCAATAAAGGGATTGATATTCAGTTTTTCTCTTCTAATTCCAATTTACTTAATGCATTTAAAACTGGTGCAGTTGATATAGCTTTTCAAACGCTCACGCCAACGCAAGTCAAGAATATAGAGACAAATGCTAAACAAAATGGTTGGACGATCGCATCAGGGCAAGGTGCAACCATACTCTATATGGTATTAAATACGCAGCAAGAACCACTGAATGACGTGCGTGTGCGCCAAGCTTTAGCCGCCGCGATTGATCGACCTCTATTAGAGTCGCGCATATTTTTTAACCAACGTGCGCCCCTATATAGCCTAATCCCTAGCGCTTTTGTCGATTCCAAACCCGTATTCGAGCAAAAATATGGTGATGGCAACGGAAAACTGGCGCGGCAATTGCTGGAGTCAGCAGGATATTCCGACAATAAACCCGCTCAAATTACAATTTGGTATTCCCCCAAATATGGCGGTAACGGTGACCTCATCGCCAGCACTCTACGGGCTTCAATCCAAAAAAACGTCGGCAAAATTTTGCAGATCAAAACTGAGCGTGTAGAAAATACAGTCGGTTTTGCTTTTATAGATAAAGGGGTATATCCAGCCTATTTACTTGATTGGGTTCCCGATATTCTTGACCCCGATAACTACATCAAGCCATTTTTAGAATGTGAAGAAGTAAAAGGCGATCGCTGCACAAAGGGTAGTAGTCAATTCCAAGGATCATTTTATAACAGTCCAGAAATGAATGATTTAATTGCTAAGCAGCGTAAAGAGCGTGACGTAGTCAAGCGATCGCAAATACTCCAAAAGATTCAAGAACTTCTAGCTGAGGATGTACCATTTATTCCGCTCTGGCAAAATAAAGAATACGCCTTTGCCCAAAAAGGCTTACAGGGAGTCAAAATCGAACCAAACCATCAACTTCCATACTGGTATATTTCCAACTAACGAAAAAGAGCGCTTCGCGCTCTTTTTCGTTATTTAGTTGATCTCGCGTAGCGAGATCAACCTTTTATACCAATTAACAGAAGTGTGACAACACTTCTGTTAATTAAAAACCAAACCCTGTAAGGGTCTTAAAAACACAAAATGGCGTAGCCATTTTGTGTTTTGGTATTTATAGTTTCTAGCGTTATTTTATTGGCTAGTCTCACTAATTGTTAAGCGATAAGATGCGCGATCGCCATCAGGTGTACTGATCCAGATCTCATAGTTCCCCGCAACCCAAGCGCCTGAGAGCTCAGGACTTTTCCCACTACGACAATAAATCCCATCAGGCCCCTTAACTAGTAGAGACAAATTCTGCTCGCCTGAAATCTTCAAAGCTAAAAAGCCAAAATCTCTCTGCACCGTCAAACTATGATTTGGGGCTTGTTGTGTCAATCCTTGGCATTGTCCATTAGCTTTACTAGTAGCAATAGATGCCAAAGGAATATCTCCACCTGCCTTACCAACATAGACTTGAGGATCAGGTGTGAATTTTGGAGAGATTGGCTTTAATGCTTCTTGGCTCATCGCTGAAGCAACTGAAAGTAACATCGGTGCTAGAGCTAATCCTGTTAAAGCGATCGACAGTTTCAAGAATTTCATTTTTGACGTATTTCACTCAAAGACAACGTATAGCGAAAAGATTGATTAATATTTTTAGAACCAACCCAAACTTGGTAATCGCCTTTAGGCATACGGCGATTAGCCTGTGGATTGCGTCCACCTGACTCATCGTCCGCACAAATGATGATGCCATTTGGTCCCTTAATCAACATGGTCGGATCGTCATTAATATTACTGGAATAAACCAAGAGATCCAGCAGAGGAAAAGTTTCGGTCAAAGTAATCGTATGATTCGGCGCAGCATTAGCAAAACCACGACAATTATCCGAAATCCCCGCAATACTCGCAAGACTTATATTACCGCCACCGTTGCCAGCTAAAGTTGCTGGATCTGGTCGAAAATTTCTCCCCAGCGCAAGACTTTGAGCAAAACTAGGTGCTGCGATCGCTAAAGCCACAATAGTCGTAAAGGTTCCCCAACCAAGTTTAAGTACATTAGAATGACTAATTTTAGAAATGTTCATACCTGACTCCATGTGAGATGCATTAACTTTGATGCATTATTTGGGATTCTATATTTGTTAGGTATCATGACCAAATACATCTTAGTTTTGTTCCTATAGCTGTAGCGTTAAGTACTTGTACAAAATAAATTACCCA
>JANNDZ010000369.1:0-1843 GCA_031378395.1 Pseudanabaena sp. OTE_75_metabat_487_sub | reverse complement strand
CCTTCTCCGGCGCGGGCTTGCGTATCTGGGGAGGCCGCCATACCGTCAATCATTGTACGCAAAAGCCGCTGTTTGCCGGAGACACAACCGTTGCCATGGCGCGGGAAATCTACCGCATCAACAATCCGCAGAATAGGCAGTTGAAGCTGTTTTAAACACGGGAATGGCTTAGCGCTTAGCTAACATTCTTAGGTGAAAACACCGCATCAGTGTTGTTTACCCCCTGAAAGTTAGAAAACAACTTTCAGGGTTTTCTAATGGGATTTGTCGAACAGGAACCCCCAATCAAAACTTTGAGTGATTCACTTTAATTTACTCATTCCAGTTATTATTATAGCGCTAATTTCAGCGGCAGTTGCGGCTATTAAAGATATTACAACAGATGAATTGACAATTCTTTGATTATCATCAATTATCCCGTATAGTAAAAGTAATATATCTGAGCAAATTAGAAATAATAGAATCAAAATTAATAGCTTATTCGCCCTAACAAATAGTGGAAGTACATCTTGTATTATTGTCGCTAATGTCTCATTTTTGTCAATAATATTAATATTATCCTGAACAACAGAAAGATCGATTGGTTTATTTGGTGTTCTTTTTGGTTTCAAAACTGTCATTTTTTCTCCTAACAAATTGCCCCCCTTCAAAGAGGGGGGCGATTTTCTTCAGTTAAGATGAGTACCTTCTAACGCAAAGGAACGCCTACCTGCATATTCGTACTCGGATCAATAACTGATAGAGTTTTATCATCGTCAGAGTACTTCCTTGCAGCGCGGGCGATAGCAAGCGAGCGCTGGATGACGGCAGCCTTGGTTTTAACACCAAAAAACTCCTTTAGCTCCTCCATCAGCTTTTCTGTGTCTCCGTCATATTCCACTGACATAACTTTAGTTGTTGCTTTGGTCACGAAACCCTCCATGGTTGTTAAATAATATCCCACCTTAACCAAAATGGGCACGGCAAAGATCATATAAGTCTAAGCACATGGTAACAGAAATTGTGGTATTTGCAATCGTTTTTTGTGAGTTTTTTGTTGACTTTTTGTGACAGGTGTGAAAACTAATACCTTCAGCGGGACTTTAAGGGGAGAGGGGCTGATATGTTAGATGCACAAAGACTTCTCGAGACCGCAGAAATTGACCTGTCAAGGTACCCTGGGTGTTTTGCAAAGTTTGCTAACGATGAAACAAAAATACTTGCTGTCGGCATTTACGATGCGTTGATGTCAAGTTACAAATTGCTTCCAGGAGCCTCACAAATTCGCATTGCTCCTCAATGCCCAGTATCGAACCTTGGGGAAACAAAATGCGGATTAATCGTAGGCGCGATCAACAATGGTCGAAAAATTAGATTGCCAGAATGGGCGGAAGTTCCCAGGATAGCGATCGTAGGCGAGGCAAGAGGCGTGATAGCTGCCATTGAACAAGGCGCGCTTGATCAAAACGCTGCCATATACTTCAAACGCTGTTTTGGGCACCTTTTGAAAAACATTTCGCAAAGGGACGTTTTGACTTTGCTCCATCGAAAGCATGGAGGTTATTGGTTAGCTTCACTTTATGGCATAGATTTTCTGCAAAGTGGCTGCAATGCCATTTTTGCCAGGAGTACCCATTTTCGATGCGAACTTCTCTTAAAGGATGAGACGGTCATAATAACATCATTTCGCGCTTTGGATTATGAGAAGTTTGGTCCTCAACCATTCTGAAGCAAGTATCGCGATTCTCGAAGATATCGTGCAGCTCGGAAAAATTCTAAAAAAACGCGACGAAGATCCAAACTCGCTTCCGCATCTGAAGAAAATCATCGTGCTCGAAGCATCCGCGATGAACTTCGCCGCGCG
>JANNDZ010000337.1:0-5809 GCA_031378395.1 Pseudanabaena sp. OTE_75_metabat_487_sub | reverse complement strand
AAAAGCAAAAAATATAGGGGCAATTCATGAATTGCCCCTATATTTTTTCGGTCATTTCTTGCCGATCGCAGCACAGCCAACAGGATAAGCGGTGTGATATGTGCGATCGCGTTTTCCAAACCATTTATAGCGATTGTCTCGAATCTGGATATAGGTTGAACCTCCAAGAGATTTAACTGGCGAGATTGCCCTATAAGCAGCAATTAAAGCTTTACCCATTGGCAATAATCGCGTAATTTCTTCGGCGGCATCGCTACCCTGCCATCTTTGCGTAGGATCTGTGCGATCGACTAAAATCATCCCCATTTCACAATCTTCAGATGTGACATTAAATTGCTGCAATGTCTGATCATCTTGCATCAGGATGTAGCAAAACTGACGACCGCGATCGAACTTCTCCAAGACACTAACAAAATTAGCACAGAGATTACAATCACCGTCATAGATTACAGCATAGGGCATAGTCGAAATTTGCTAACTTTTAGAACTTACAGGGACCTTTTTTGCCATTCGGACAGATTGTTTCTTCATCTGTCTTTGGTAGCTTGCTTTTATCAAATTGTACACCAGTTAGATTAGTACCATTCAGCTTCGCCCCACTCAAGTTAGTCCCATTTATCTGACCACCAGAGAGATTGGCTCCACTCAAATCTGTATTCGTCATGTCAGTGTAGTTGAGCTTAACATTAGTGAGATTGGCGCGTTTTAGACTCGTAAAGCTTAAATTCAAACCTGACAGATCTTGGTCAGCTAAATTTCTTCCTTCGCGAGGTTCATTGACAATTTGCCAAGCTAGCAAAGTCGTCGCACTAAATCTTGTTGCCTTCTCAGTTCCTTGAACACCAATCTTAGAATCTTTTAGATTAGCTCCTTCCATCTTAGCGCCAACAAAATTAGAACGAGTCAGATCAGCCCCTGCCAAATCGACAAGATTCATCTGAGCACTGCCGAACTCTGCCCAAATCACACTAGCTTGAATCAATCTAGCTCTATTCAGATTGGCTTTAGCAAAGTTTACTCCATCAAGATTTGCACCTTGAAAGTTTGCGCCAACAAGGCTAGCATCTTGCATCTTCGCCCCTGTGAGAATAGCTTTGCTGAAGTCCACATTATCCAGCTTTGCTCCTTTGAAATCTGCATTTGTAAAGTCTCGTCCACTGGCATCTTTAAACAGACCCCACCGCAGACCCAAATCAAAAATTGGTCTATTGAGAAATGTATAAAGCAGAAAAGCTCCACCGATCGCACCTAATCCGATCGCAGGAATTTTGAGATAGTTTTGCCATAACGACTCCAAACTGATATTAGGTATAGTTAATTTTGGCTTGCTAAAAGTTTTGGCTGGCGGCGGAGCTGGCTGTTCGTAGCCACTATATGCATCATAGTTGTCTTCGGTAAACCGATTGAAATCCATTTGATCGGGAGGTGCACTCATACGCGCTTGTGTTGAATCCCCAAAGCTTGCCATTGGGTTACGGCGATCACGAGGAATTTCCTTAGTCTCACTCACACCAGTCATATCAGAGCGAGAATCAACTATTGGATTAGTTCTAATTCGAGAAGGGAGCTGTGTACTTTGAGGGCTGATAGTGGTGATATTATCAGATAAATCACCACTATCCAAGAGCCCTGACCAGTCGGTATTGTCATCATGGACTTCTAATCCGAGATCATTAAAATCTGGCAACCCAGTTTCTTTGCGTCTAGCGATACCAGAAGGAGAATTACGATCTTTCCTTTCTCTACCTTGTGAAGCTCTTCCCGCAGATCTCCCTGCACTAGGAGGAGTTGTACTGCTCAGGTCAGAATAGGAAGATTCTGACGAAGATATTCCTCCAGAAAGTACCGTGTCAGCATCTAATAAATCTGCCCACCCCTCATCAATTGAGCCGATAGGTTTGTTTCGATTTCTGTGTTGGTCTGGTTGATCATGAAATCTATCAAAATCATCTTCTTCACTTCTTTTGCCCATTCTATTTTGTGGCAGTGGCCGACCGACTGCATTTGCAACAGGATATGCTGGAGTTGTACTACCCTGTGTAGGGTTACGCTTTGGGGGTAATGGTGGTAGGAATGGTGGCGGTGGCGGCAAATTATTAATAGATGGAGAAGTTGGTTCTTGTTTAGTGAGGGGAGGAAGACTCGGAGGAATTGGTGCAAGCGATGGTGCTGGTGGAGTTAGCCCAGTAGATATTTGAGCGGCGGCAAATGCATCATTAAATCCGTCGTCATCAAGTGGGTCGATACTTTCTAGATCAAAATCATCTAAAAAGTCGCGATCGCTTGCACCTAGATCGAACTTTGTAGATGCTGCTAAATTAGAGTTTGGAGTTGGCATAGGAGTTGGCATAGTGGATGATTCTTCTGCTGGCACAAAATCATCTGATTCTGATACAAGACCGTTAAGCAAATCATGAGCTAAAGCTTCTTCCTCAAAATCTACTTCTTCATAGTTGTCATTAAGTAAATCATTTACTAAAGCCTCTTCAAATGGATCACTTTGCGAAACTATATTGCCCTCAAAACGATCTATAGAATTGATTGAAGACTGCTGCTGGATAAATCCTGAAGTGAGTGAATCTTCTAGAAATGTATCAGAGGTAGAACGACTGGATGTGAGTGTTGTAGGAATATTGCCAAAGTTGAAGTCGGGATTAGAAATCTCCAATAAACTATCTTCATCGAAAGCGGCTAGATCAAAATTTTCATCCAACATACTTCCAAGATTATTAGCCTCCTCACTGGATAAAGCATTTGCTTCAGTTGTACTTTCATCCCAACTAGTGATTCCTAAGTTAGATGTGACTGGTGAAATTATATCATTACCAAAACTATCAGCATAATCAGCAGCTAAGTCAGAATTAGGAGCTATGCTATTGGTGTAACTAGCAAAGTTATCAATCAAACTTGAGTCTGTAAATTGATCTACTACAAAGCTATTAGCATAACTAGCAAAATCAGAGTCGGTAACTCTCTCTGCAATAGGTTCACTGAGATTTTCCCAATCTGAAGATGCCGATATAGAGTTTTCAGAAAAGTCAAATTCACTACTTTCTAAGCTTGTTTCTATATCATCAACTGACGGATTAACAAACTCATTGAAATCTTCAAATTGTTGTTGTTTGAGAATTTGTTCAGGAATACCTATATTTTTTGATACATCATCAAAATCACCATATACTTCTGGAATCCCTAAATCAACAATTTCTGATTCACTAAAGCTTTTAGCCAGATTATTGACGTGACTTGCGATCGCCAAATCATGGGCTTCAAAATTCTCGGCAAAGTTAAAGTCTTCATTTGGAGGCTGCTCTGCTGTAACATTGTCAACTATGCCCAGCAAATTATCATTAAAAATCTCTGAAGATTCTTCTGCGGGTGGCAAATAATCTTCTGCCTCAGCTAATGCTTCATCCCAAATGACATCGTTGCCATTACTAATTTCAGCTTCTAGGCTTATGCTCCAATCAGGCTCTTCAGCAACAACACCAATTTCAGCTTCTAAGCTTGCACTCCAATCATCTTCTTCAGTAGTTCCACCAATTTCAGCTTCTAGGCTTGTACTCCAATTATCTTCATTACTAGAATCAGTGACAATTATGTCATCTTCTAGCGATGAGTACAAATTCGTCTCATATCCAATGTCATTAGCACTAATTACATTGGCTTCAAGCTCCATACTCCAACTTTCACTATGTCCAATTTCAGATTCTAGTTCATTATCTGTCTGATCAAAGGACTGTTCAAAAATCGGCTCAGGTTGTAGACCGAATTCCGACTCAAATTTCGGCTCAACAGACTCTAAACTAGAATCTACATTAGCTAACTCAAAGTCAACATAGCCTTCTACTTCAGAAGGATCTAGAGAATCTAGATTAAGAAGATCAAAGTCAATATGCTCTTCTACTTCAGGCTGATCTGGAGTTGGTAAGCTCTCCCATACGTTTGATGGCTCAAAAGTATTATCAATAGATGTGGACGATCCTCGATTAGTAGCTATGCTAGGAGTAGTATCCCAAGAGACATCAGCCACTTCAAAAGAATTTAAATCTGGAAGATCAAAATCAATATTTTCTTCTATCTCAAATTGGTCTGTCGTTTGCTGGCTTTCCCAGTCTCCAGTTATTCCAAAAGCATTGTCAATAGATGTAGATGATACTAGATCATTAGCCATGCTAGGCGTAGTATCCCAAACGGCATCAACGATCTCATTTTCGGAAATCCCTCCCCAATCATTAGTGAATGTATTCTCAACTGACTCATCAAGGACGGATTCAGGCTCAAGATTTGACGAAGTATTCGACCAAAAATCATCTTCAGTCACATTTGGAGTAAATGATTCTAGAGGCTGCGCTGTGTCAAAGTTATCATTCAGGTTATTGTCAAATTCTGCTTCTAGCCCCCCAACTGCAAATTTATCAAAAGATAGATCTAGATCTTGTCCATTTTGTAGCTCGCCTTGAAGTTCGCTTTGAAAGACATTCCTGATTTCAAAATCTTCAACTATCTGATCTGCTTGCATCTGATCAGATAATTCCAAATCATCGACTAATGAATCTTCTGGAGCATTATCCTCAAAAAACAAATCAGAACCTAAATCCATATTTCCTGAAGCATCTTCAGGAGTTCCAAAAGGCTCTGAAGCTTGAGATGGTATTTCAGGAGATTCATCGGCAACGTCTAGACTGGGTTCGCTAGATAACTGATTAAATTCGTTTTCAAAGATTCCTGAAATGCTATCCCAATTATCATTTTCTTCATCAGCAATTAAATCAAAACTTGAGTCATCGTTATCATCTAGCAATTCTGCTAGTCCTTGGATCTTGCCTTCGGTATTATCGACCTCATTTTGCAACCCATCAATACTTAGTGAATCTGCAGTACCCAAGCCTAAAGAATCTAGATCAGGAAAACCAGAATCCTCTAAAAAGTCCAACCCATCTAAATCCAAGCCCAGATTCTCATCTAGACTATCCATTATGTTATCTGTTAATGGCTGAAGCGTTGTCTGAGATTGACTTATATCTTGATATGAATAATTGGACTGTGTTTTAATCTCCGCATTTTCTTTGCGGACATTGAGATCAGTCACAATTAACCAGTCAATGTTGTTGACCTCATTATTATCAGTAGCTTTACTGCCGTAACTACCTGACGTATTTGCTGTATTTCTTAAAATAGAAGATGGGCTCTCAATTGCATCATCCAAACCTATTGATCGCAAAAATTCTAAATCTTCAAGATCATGATCAGCATCCTGGTTACTTGATATTTGCGAAGATGATCTTACTGGTGATTGATTCGAGCTTGATTTGATTGTTGGAGATCCGCCAATTCGCGTACTAATATCCGACATAATCATCCAATCAACATCAGCAGCATCAGACTGCACTGATTGCTTCTTATCTGGTTCGTTAGCGCCTTGACCTTTTTGTGGGATGTTTTTATTGGAAGCCATGAATCAATCCTCAGCATTATGTTCGGGCTTGCACCGTTAGGCGCTTTCTAAAATTCAGATCGCAACTTAGTTGGATACATTTGTGTTGTTGCAAACCATAGCTTAACAACAGCATAAATATGATCTTAACAAATAACGATTTTCATCAGCAGGTCTTCAACCTATAGCAATAAGCGTTCTATTCTAGACTCTTGCAGGTGTTAATTATTTCTTCGTAGACAAAGTTTAAAGTAATCTTAACAAACAAAGCCAACAAAAGTAGAGTTGATAAAACCCTAAAATCTGCACCGCCCGCTTAGCGGGCGGTGCAGATTTTAGGTATAGCAAAAAAAAGAGTGAGCTAGTACAAAC
>JANNDZ010000318.1:0-3630 GCA_031378395.1 Pseudanabaena sp. OTE_75_metabat_487_sub | reverse complement strand
GCTCACTACCTTTAAGTTGTTTTGCTGTTTCTTGAAATAGTGTCTTGAGCGTGTCTGTAAGTTTTATCACTTTATGCCAAATATATTAAATATCCCATAAAGTGCTTTTGGATTTATTTATTTCTTGCAAGTCCCTTAGTGAGATGTGGAATACATCACGAATGCCTAGCTTATCGATAGAATAGTAGACCAAGGCTTTTTTATAAAGGGAATTTCATGGCAGTTGTCGAGGTAAAGCTTTCATTTGAGGAACTAACAAAAGCACAAACATATTTGCAGCAATTAGGGCTATATGACGGCGAAGTGGATGGCATCTATGGCAGATTATCAGAAGCTGCTTTTGTGCAGTTTGCTAATGCCCTGAGTATTGATACGATTTTGGACGCTAACTCGCAAGCGCTTACAAACAACCTCTTACAAATGCCTACGGTAGTTAGACATTTGCTCAAAATTATCGGTGAAAGCGATCGCTTATTCCCAAAATTTACTAACGCTCAGCGCATTTTTGTGAATATGGGGCAAGCCGACTCTAATTATCTTGGCTTCCTTGATCGTGGAGTCAATGGCAGTATTGCAGGCTCTAAGAAAGGTCTACCAAATCGCAATTTTGCACCATCGCCATTGTTGAACCATATTCCCACTTATGCCGATCGCCTTGCCAGTTTGCCAGATGGTGTAAATGTAGTTTCCTATGGCGACGTTGCCATGTTGTCTGGTAGTCAGATGCGGGTGCGATTTCGTCCATATCCTGCGATCGGGGCAATTCCTAATATTGAAAACGTCGGCTTAGAATTTCTCCATAGCAGTATTCAGCAAGCCTGTATTTGCATTGGCAGTGTCGTTAATGGACAAATGTTAGCCCGCTGGATTGGGCGTAATGCTTTAAGTAATGTCCAGTTTTGGAGTTCTACCAAAATATTGCCATTGCTAAATACGATTTGCCAAGCCAATCAAGTACAGCCAAATCAGGCGATCGCAGATTGTGGAATCTTCGATCCAAAAGAAAGCAAAACACCTCGTACGTTTGCCGAGATGGCTCAGCGGATCTGTGCTTACGAAGAAACAAATGGCATGACTTCCAATGGATTGTCGGCAATGTTTAAGCAATTTACTACGCCACTGGCTTTACAGGATTGGCTAAAAAAAATCACAGGTAATCAAAAGCTAACTTTTCAAGGACGCTACGGCGAAGCTCCCTACATTGAGCAGCCAATTTTACGCGATCTTGCTGGTGCAAATGTAATTAATGGAGTCAAAGATCAACATCGTGGCGACAATTTGATTTCCGCCTACGACTTGACAAGAATTGTTTCGCAAATTGCATGGCATCGTCATCTCGCTCCTGCTAATCGCTTGCCTGCGCAGTGGCATAGTTTAAGTACTTTGATTAGTGCGATGGGACAAGATACAGCGAGGTATGTGGATGCGGCGATCGTGGCTCTAGGTTTGTCATATTTTATTGACAAACCTGTGGTGATCTCCAAGATGGGTTTTGGATACAGCGATCAACGTAAACAAACTGAGCTGACCTATACCGCTTGTATCCAGTTTGTCGATCTTCTTGCCAAATCCCATGATTTGCCCTTACCAAAGCTACGATCTGTGAATATGACTTTACGTGCTGTCCTTAATCTTAAAGATCCTGTGCGTGAAGCTTTAGAAATTGATGCGAGAATGGCTGCTACAGTCGCTGAGATTTTGCGTAGGATTGTCACAGAAGAGCTAATCTAGAAATTTAATGCTGCGATCGAAATCTTCGAGTTCGCTTGCCATGCAGGATTGAAATACACAATGCAAAAACTACGCGCTTTATCTGCTGTCGGTCTATGGTGGCGATGGGTACTAGCTACGCTAGTTGGTGCTGCGATCGGCACTATATTTGGGATTGCTGCTTGTTTAGCGGGAGTTCATTACCTTAGCGATCGCCTGATGGATATCCACATTTGCGATACAGGTTTCGGCAGTCTCAACTGTCCAGTGTCAACGGGCATTGTCACTGGAGCGCTTGTAGTAGGTGCATTTGTGGGCTTAATGCAATATCTAGTTTTGCGGCGATTTTTTAAATCTTCTGTCTGGTGGATCTTAGCTAGTACATTTGGCTGGACTTGGATTGGATTCGCAGCCACAAGCTTAGCCTATACAGCCCAATTTGGTTTTGTGCTTAATCCAGATGGTTCTTTTGCCGAGAGCAACATCATTGATCGCATTCCACTATTAGCAGTTAATTCTCTATGGCTAGTTTTGGCGGGAATCCTACTAGGAGTTTTACAATGGCTAGTCTTATGGAATAGTCAACATCCAAAATTTTCTAATCCTCAGTTCTTGAGAGGGAGATCTATTTTATGGCTGATAGTTAATATTGTTCTAGTAACATTCATGGCGATCTCCATTATCGCTATTTTTCGAGGTCGAGGTAGTTTATATGGGATTCTATTATTCTTTTTAGGATTCACTCCTTTTTATGCCACGATTACGGGAGCTACTCTCGTAAAAATGCGCCTACACCAGTTAAAGCGAAAAAGTACAGAATTAGAGTCAAATCCCCTATTGCCTTCAAGTGAAGGAATAGATGGAATTAATAAGATGAGTAGTGATGAAACATAAATATAATTCAAAAATCATTTCGCCCGCATAGCGGGCGAAATGATTTTTGAATTAGGCTTGCTTGCTTAACTTAAAATAGAGAATCAATGTCAAATTTACCGCCTGAAGTTACGCAATTGCGATCGCAACTCACAGAACCAACATCGATTGCTCTGGTTGATAATATTCAATTTTGTCTTGTCTCCACGACCTTCACCAGTGAAGTGATTTTGACTAGCTATGTCTGTGATGGTCTAAGTAAAGATGAGAAAGATACACCAATTTTGCTATTGCATGGTTTTGATAGCTCTCTATTAGAGTTTCGACGACTGCTCCCAAAACTTGCGACTTCGCGCCAAACTTTTGCCGTGGATTTATTTGGTTTCGGTTTAACTGAGCGTCTTGCAGATAGCCAAGTTAGCCCAGAAGCGATCAAAGAACATCTTTACTATTTCTGGAAAACGGCGATCGCTAAACCAATTATTTTAGTTGGCGCATCAATGGGTGGTGCAGCTGCGATCGACTTTGCGCTTACCTATCCTGATGTGGTGCAAAAGTTGATTCTGATCGGCAGCGCAGGAATGCGAAAAGGAACGGCTGCGGGTAAATTTCTTGTACCACCTTTAGACCGTATGGCAACAGATTTTTTGCGCAGCCCAAAAGTTCGTCGTGAAGTTAGTCTCAAGGCTTATGCCGATCCAAGATTTGTTACACCCGATGCAGAGGTTTGTGCTTCGCTCCATTTGGCGATGCCCCGCTGGAGTGACTCTCTGATCGCATTTACTAAGAGCGGCGGCTATGGTTCCTTTGCCCAGAAATTAGCATATTTGCCACAGGAAACTTTAATTCTCTGGGGCGATCGCGATCGTATTCTCGGCACAAAAGATGCAGCTAAGTTCCAATCAATTATTCCCAATAATAAGCTCGTTTGGATTGACAATAGCGGTCACGTTCCTCATTTGGAACGCCCCGAAATTACTGCCCAAGAGATTCTCAAATTCATCTATAGTGGTAGCTAATTATGTTAGGGAAAAACCAAAAACCAAA
>JANNDZ010000314.1:0-2495 GCA_031378395.1 Pseudanabaena sp. OTE_75_metabat_487_sub | reverse complement strand
GCTCACTACCTTTAAGTTGTTTTGCTGTTTCTTGAAATAGTGTCTTGAGCGTGTCTGTAAGTTTTATCACTTTATGCCAAATATATTAAATATCCCATAAAGTGCTTTTGGATTTATTTATTTCTTGCAAGTCCCTTAGTGCATCTACCCTTGTTTCCACACTCTTAACGATCCAAGATGCGATCGCTAACAGTTGTCAAATCAAAATTGGGATTGGGGCTCATTATGGTAATTTCTATTCGATTAGTGGTGGTTTGTATGGAGCAGAGGCATCTGAGATCGAAGAAATTGCTGAGAATCATACCTGTGGCGGGGAGATCTTAATCAGCCAAGCAATATGCGATCGCCTGCCAGCAAATCATAACTTTACAATTGAGAAACGTGATGATTTAGTAACCGAAATTGGCAATATTTATCGAGTATTGGATGGCGAGAGATTATCAGGATTACAGCCAAACGATCAACGCTATCCGATTCCCTATTCCGAAGATTTTTATGCCGATTTATTGGAATATGAAATTCGACTAACCGACCAAGATTTTGCTCATGCATTGGTAGATAAGTATATTCAAAACAAAGTAGTAGTAATGATCGAGAGTAAAAATGAATTAGTGGAAGCCCATGAAGTTTCCATGTTTAATCAACTCTCATTCTCAGCATTAATGAAAGATATTGGCTTGCGCCTGCTAAACGCAACATCTGGCACGGAAATTAAAGTGGTTAGCTCGTTAGGAATTTACGCTTTTGATGATGCGATCGCGGCTGTGAACTTTGCCCAAACATTTCGCCAAGAGTTAGCAAAACAAGATATCACTTGTCGGATTGGAATTGATCACGGTGAAGTTCTTATTTTTAACCTGCCATTCGGCACTAGAGATATTGCAGGAAGCCCTGTTAATGTAGCTTCCAAGATGGCTCAAGACAAAGGCGAATTTGGTAAACTATATTTGAGTACATCAATGCGTGCTCTAGTAGATGTGAGTAGATTTAAAGAAATTAAGTACAGTATTTCTGGAGTAGAGCTAACTTCTTATGAAGGATAATTTAACCAAAATCTTCTGTTTAATACTTTTACTATGGGCAATCCTATTACCTATCACTCCTCTCTATGCAAGCCCCATTAGTGATATTCCGAATCCCAGAAGAGTGAATGGAACTTGGGTCAGTGATGTCGCAAATATTTTAAGTGCAGATACTGAATCTCGGCTTAATAAACGAATTTCGCAACTAGCGGCAAATAACGGCTCAGAAATCGCAGTGGTGACAGTGCCAGATACGACTCCAGCCATCACAGTCAAAGCATATGCCACGGAGTTATTTAATGCTTGGGGAATTGGTAAACGGGGTATTGATAATGGCGTATTGTTTCTGATCTCAGTAAACGATCGCAGGATTGAGATAGAAACTGGGCGCGGTATTTCCCCCTATGTTAGCGATCGCCAAGTAAAGCTAATCATCGAAGAGTTGATTACGCCTGAGTTTAAGCGTCAGAATTATGATCGCGGGCTTATTAATGGTGTCGAAGAAATAGCGATTCGCTTAGAGAAAATTAATTTTTATCCTTTCCCCTTTTTTCCGATTTATAGCAGCATCGGGCTGGTGGGCATAGCGATCGCAATTAGTGGCGTGATATTGATTATTATCAAAATTCGAGAATGGCGACAAACATTACCTACAGCAAGTTTAGAACTCCAAAATTCTGTTGTTTTTCAGTTACGTATTCCTAAATTGACAGAATTTACTAGTTTAGGAATGTTGTTAATGGTGTTTGGACTTGCTGCGATCGCCGTTAGCATCAATGCATGGGTTCTATCTCAAGAAATATTAACTAACTTATTTATTCAGCCCATTAATCAACTTTTAGTTACAGTATTGATTAACTTGATAGTTGCCTTTGCTTCTCTTCAGTTGTGGTTGAGTATTGAAAAATTTTGGTTGGCTCAGTTAACTGTCATTTTCCAAACTCCAATACAGCGCTATGGAGGAACTCGATTTGGATTTGAACGTTCTAGCTTGATTTTTGTTTTGCATTTACCAGCTTTAGCTTTGCTATGGCTAATGACAAGTACTTCAATTTTGTTGACAATTCCTAGTCACTTGTTATTTGCGGGGACGAGCTTAGTTATGGCGATGGGATATCAATTTATATGGCTGCATCTAGTCAATAACCTATACCTTGACATGCGTTTAGCGAAGGAACAGCATTTTTGTCAAAACTGCCGATACCCAGTTCAGCATTTAGCCTCAGATATAACTAATCAGTACTTGACCAAGCCAGAGTTAAAGGCTATTGAATTAGGGAATGCGACTTACACAGGATATTCTTGCGATCGCTGTTATCCTCAAACTCGCGATCGCCAACATGTTTATTGCCAGTCCAATATTTTAAACGAAGATGCAGTTTGCCCTAAATGTAGCTATCCAACTTTGATAGATGCAGAACTAACCCAGTCTCGCAGAACCAAGAAATTTCCCAAAAAAGCTTCAAAAAATGC
>JANNDZ010000113.1:0-9528 GCA_031378395.1 Pseudanabaena sp. OTE_75_metabat_487_sub | reverse complement strand
AACTTATTTCTGGTCTTATGTTCTAAGCAAACCTTGATTTGCTATACGCAAGGTGAGTTCTTAAATTGTTTCTAAGAACTTGGTTGAGAAGTCTCCTAGCTAACAAATCCTTTGAAGCAGATGATCGCCAACTCGTAAAGCATTGGCAATAATCGTTAATGTGGGATTGACAGCGGCACTAGAAGGGAAAAAAGAACCATCAACAACATAGAGATTATCGACAGCATGAGCACGACAATTAATATCTAAAACTGAATCTTGGGGATCTTCACCAAAGCGACAAGTTCCATTTTGATGGGCCACTGCCGCGATCGCTAATTTCTTGCGAAAGTAGAGAGAGAGAGGCAAAATGCGATCGCCGCAGTTAATTGATTTCAATACTTGCGTCCAACGATCCATTAAGCGATCAAAAGCGACCGTGTTGTTTTCGGTATAACTGAGATGCACCGTGCCATTTTTGACGGTGACACGATTGTTGCGATCGGGCAAGTCTTCGGCAGTGACAAACCAATCAACAGAGTGCTGAGCTACCTGATCAAGCGCCATTCCTGGGGCAAAAGCAGGAGCATCAAGGGCAATCATGTCTTTATTCACTTTGCCTAATAATTGGATCAGTCCCATCGGGTAGTTAAAGCCTTCTTCGCCCCAATAATAATCAAGCACAGCGAGAGTCTTTTGGAATTCGCTATGGTTTGGCTTGGGAGTGATGCCAACGATCGCACCATGTTGATGTTTCATAAAGTTTCGCCCCACTTGGTCAGAGCTATTCGCTAAGCCATTGGGATGCTGATCGTTAGCCGATCGCAACAACAAAACAGCAGAATTAATCGCACCACAGGCAACCACCACAATATCGCCAGAGAAGTTGAGAATTTGATCATCTAATTTCACTTCAACGCAGGTGATTTCTCTGCCAGATGGGCTTGTATGCAGGCGTAGAACTTCCGCCTCGGTGAGCAAAGTGATGTTGTTGTTCGCGATCGCAGGACGCACACAATTTATATCTGAGTCACCTTTGCCATTGACTAAACAAGGGAATCCATCACAGGTATTACAGCGAATGCAAGCACCTAAGCGACGATTAACTTCATTGAGCTTGATTGCCAAAGGAAGGTTAATCGGATTTAAGCCTTGTTTTACCAAGTCATCATGAATTTCTTGGATGCGCGGCTCATGGGAGACAGGTGGGAATGGATAGGGCGAGTTAGTCGGTGGTTCGGTGGGGTCTTGACCTCTCTCACCATGCACATCGTAAAGCTTTTCTGCTTCGGTGTAGTAGGGTTCAAAATCTTGGTATTTCAATATCCATTCGGGCGAAATGCCTCCCTGATGTTCTACGCGATCGAAATCGCGCTCCCGCAAACGCAGCAAAGCACCGCCATAAACTTTGGTATTACCGCCGACCCAATAGCCAGTTCCTGGATGAATTTGACTGCCATCGTGATCGTCAATCCAAGTCTCAGCAGTGTGATAGCGGTCTTTTTTATAGACTTCTACAGTATCCCAATTCTGTTTTTCTTGAGGCAAAAATGCGCCTCTCTCTAAAATCAAGATTTTCTTTCCACTAGTAGCTAAGCGATATGCTAAGGTTCCGCCACCTGCACCAGTTCCGATAATAATGACATCGTAATGTTCAGTAGACATAGATTTTCCTGTAGAATTAAATGCGAGTTGTGTTGGCAATTACTATAGACAAAAACAAATACAGAATGAATATCTCATTTCAAAAAGTGACTCATTACGACAAAGAACTAATTGACCTTATTGCTGATTGGTATTTACAAGAGTGGAACATTCCTAAAGAGCAAACAATTCAGAAGATTTCAAACTTTCCTACTGACAGTATTCCGTTTCAAATTGTCATGACAATTGATGGTGTACCGATCTCTACTGGAGGAATTTATGATCGCGTTGGACTGCTTGACCGAGAACCAAGATTTAGAGTTTATAGCCCTTGGCTGGCACTGGTTTTGACAATACCTGAATATAGAAATCTTGGTTATGGCAAATTGTTATGTGAAAAAATTCAAAACACATCAAAAGACCTCGGACTAAAGGAAATTTTTCTATTCACGCACATTGCTGAGACTCTATATAAACGGCTAAATTGGCAAGAATTAGAGAGATTAAACCTCAATGATCGATGCATTGTTATAATGAAAAAGAATCTTGACAATGAGAATTCACTTAATTGAATTTCTCCTTAAGTGAGTAGCTTTTTGCAAGCAGCGATCGCTGATTTTAAAAAGGTGTTAACTTGATCGATACTTGCCTTAGGTTCACCAAATTGAGAAGCAGTAAGAATTGCTCCAACCCAACCTTCTGTGTGCCAAATTCCCTCACCATCAAGAATCGGTAAATTACTGCGATCTTCGGGATAGGGATAGGGAGTCACATACCAGTAAGGCTCGTTATAGCTGCCATCCCCTGAAGATAGACCGATACCTACTGACTTTTCTTGTCCATTTATTTCATCTGGGATAGAAATCAAAGTTGCCATATCGAAATGATGCGGCCAAATGCGAACATTCGATGCCATAGGTTCTTGTTGGACTATATTTTGGAGAATGAGATCGGCAATGACGTAGTATTCAGCTAAGTCTGAAGTTAGGTTCAGGAGTTGGAAAGTTGCACCACTGGCAAGATCGCTATCGGGGAAATCGTTGGGTGGATAGGAAATTGGGGTAATTAAATCGGAAGCACCGCCCAATCCATTAACGATCGCCTTCATCCAGTCAAACGCTTCAGTCAATGTGCGATCGCTTAATGCAAAAGCAGAAATAACTTGATCGCGATCGGTTACAAAATTTAGAATTAATGCGATCGGATCGAGAGCAACCCGATACGACTTAATCGAAGTAATTGAGCGGGTTACGAATCCTAGTTGATCGTCCCAGAATAATCCTTTACTACTCGAATCTGCTAGAGCGTTAGATATGGCTGCTAAGGGCTGGATTGCATAGTGGAGTTGAATTCTCGCTACGGCAAGTTGCTGAAGATCGAGTGTAAATGAAAGTTGATCGGGAATATTCATAACGTTATAGTTAATTTTTTTGATCAATTTTTTCTGATTAGGCGATCGCTTATTTTTCAATAATCCTCAGGGCATGACCATCGGGATCTCTAACTAAAAATCCGCGCTTAAATCCTAAAGAGAGAGAAGGAATTTCGATCGCATCGGGCGAGATAAAAATTGTGCGGGCAGATCGCAACTTTTGCGCGATCGCCTTTGCATCTTTGACAACTAAAGTAGTCTGCCAATGCAGCAGATCATTGGTTCGTGCGTCAGCGGGGTAAGGCTTGCCATCGCTCGGAGACAAGTAATCGAGAAACTCAATTCCTAAACCCGATGGCGCTTTTAATCCACTAATGCGTAACTTGGCTCCAAACACATTATTGAGATGTTCCTGTTCCGTGCCGAAGTTTTCACTTTCGCCCGCCAGTTTGAGTCCTAAAACATCGCGATAAAATTTCAAGCTAGCATCAGTATTGCTAACAACGATCGCCGTATGGTCAATCCCTAAAAAGACTGACTGAGAATTCTCCTGCCATTTGGGATCGCCTTTACCTTTAGGGAAATAAATGATTTCTAAATTATGACCATCAGGATCTTTAAAGTAAAAAGCGCGAATTCCTGCGGCGGCTTTATTCGTGTCAGGAATCCTTTGCGGCACAGTAGAAGCATGTTGCACTTTAAATTTACGAAGGATTTCATAGGCTTTATCCATGTCGCTGACAGCGATCGCGATATGTTGAAACCAGCGATCGTTACTGCGAGAATCCACAGGAATCGGTCTACCCTTCGGCGTGAGAAATTCCGTTAATTCGAGAATCTCTCCGCCTAGTCGCATTTTTACCACTCTCAAACGCACTCCAAACAAGCCTTGGAGACGTTCGTATTCAGAGCCTAAGACCTCGACATCAGATACTTTTTGGAAGGATAAAACCTCAGAATAAAACTGAATGGCTTTATCCATATCTGAAACTGTAATCCCCACAGAGTCAACCGCAATTACATTAGCTGGCTGAGCTTGGGCGATCGACCAATTGTTCGCATAGGGCGATCGCGCTGATAGCGGCTTTAAGATTGCCGCCTCTTGAGCAAAGGCTCCTAATACTAAAGAGAAGGCAATCAAAAAGACTCTTTTTTGGAATTTAATAGCCATACTATGCCTCAAGTCTTTTGATGAGATGTTCGGCAACCCGCAAAGCATTAGCAATGATAGTCAAAGTCGGATTGACGGCTCCACTCGAACAGAAAAAACTACCGTCAACAACATAGAGATTATCAATATCGTGGGTTTGGCAATTAAGGTTCAATACCGAGGTCTGAGGATCTTCGCCAAAGCGACAAGTCCCAACTTGATGTCCGACTCCTTGCAAAGGGAGTTTCCCAGTGAAATAGTTGGTGGAACCTTTGACAAAATAGCTGTCATGAGACAGAATGCTCTCGCCACAGTCAATTGATTTAAGAATCTCGATCCACTTCTGTTCCAATCGGGCATAGGGTTCGGCATTATTTTCGGTATAGTCCAAAATAATGCGATCGCCATCGACACTAATGCGGTTGTTAGGGTCGGGTAAATCTTCTACAGTCAACCACCAATCGACAGAGTGACTTGCGACTTCCTCAGGTGTGCGGGGAGCGTAGGCAGCAGCATTGCCTTCGATCATTTCCTTATTGACTTTACCGAGTGTTTGGATTTGTCCCATCGGATAGTCGTAGCCATCTTCACCCCAATAGAAATCGTTGATCGATAGAGTCTTTTGGAACTTGGTGGGATTTGGCTCTTTCGTCACGCCAATAACGGAACCGAGCACATGTTTCATAAAATTGCGCCCTACCAAATCAGAGCTATTTGCCAAACCATTTGGGTGTTGGTCATTATGAGATCGCAGCATGATCGTCGATGAGTTAACCGCTCCACAGGAAAGAACGACTATTCCACCCGAAAAGTACTTAATCTCATTATTGATACTTACTTCAACCGTAGTAATCTCCTTACCAGAATCACTGGTATGGAGTTTCAACACCTTAGCCTCTGTCAAAAGAGTCAAATTAGGATGCTTTATTGCTGGCAAAATCCCAGTCACCTCAGCATCAGATTTAGCATGAACTAGGCAGGGAAATCCATCACAAGTATTACAGCGAATACATTCACTCAGATGTTGCTGGACTTCATTTAGCCTGATACCCAGAGGCGTATGATATGGATGTAGCCCCTTCTGTTGGAGTGAGTTGCTAACGGATTCCATTCGCGGCTCATGGCTGACCGCAGGATAAAAATAATCGTGGCTACGAGGCGGTTCAGTCGGATCGATGCCCTGATTGCCATGAACTTGAAATAGCTTTTCAGCTTCAGTGTAGTAGGGTTCAAAGTCTCGATATTTCAGGGGCCAAGCTGGAGAGATACCATCCTTATGCTGATAGGCTTCAAAATCTCGCTCGCGCAGGCGAAATAAAGCGGCTCCATAAATCTTAGTATTTCCGCCAACAGAGTAGCTCATACCAGGATGTAATTCATTGCCATCGCGATCGTACCAAACCTCATCATTATGATAGCGGTTGCTCTTGAAAGCGACTTTAGTATCCCAGTTTTCCTTCTCTCTAGGCATGAAACCGCCGCGCTCTAGCACCAAGATGCTTTTACCAGTGGAGGCTAGCTTGTAAGCGAGTGTTCCTCCTGCTGCACCAGTACCGATAATAATGATGTCATAGTGTTTGGTAGATAAGTTATCTATTGACATTGCTTTTTTCCTACTGCTCTTGATAGTTCCAAAGCAAACCACCATCTACAACAATAGTGGAACCTGTAATGTAGCGAGCCTCATCAGAGGCTAAAAAGGCAACCACAGAAGCGACATCTTCAGGTTGTCCTAATCTGCCAAGAGGAATATTCTTCAGCAATGGCTCCAATTTAGAAGGGTCATTGAGAAGTGCCTTATTAATTGGAGTCTCGATCGCACCAGGAGCGACATTATTAATAGTGATGCCAAGTGCGCCAAGTTCAACCGAGAGATTGCGTGTCATCATCTTCAAAGCACCTTTACTGGCACAGTAAGCCGTGAAATGAGGAAATGGCAATTCTTCATGCACAGAACTAATGTTAATAATGCGTCCATTGCGTTTGCCTTCGCTCATTTGATGTTTAACGAAAGATTGAGTCGCAAAGAAAACGCCCTTAAAGTTGATATTCATCACCGCTTCAAAATCTTTTTCGGTAACATCCCAAAAATCAGCATGTTTCTCAATCCCAGCATTATTCACCAAAATGTCAAGTGTGCCAAAATGCTTGATACTCTCATCGATTAATTTGCGAACGTCATCAACCATTCCCAAATCAGCGCCAATACTATAGCCGCGATCGTTATCGCAGAACCCCTCAGCCATCATGCAATCGCCGCCAGTTGCTTTGATGGCGTTTAAGGTCTCTTCAGCGCCTTGAGGATTCGAGCGATAGTTGACGACAACCTTAGCGCCTTCCTTTGCCAATCGAATCGCAATACCTTGACCAATGCCACCACTGCTTCCAGTAACTAGGGCAATCTTTCCAGCCAATTTCATGATTTTTTACTTGGTTAAAATTTGGAATTATTTTGCAGAGAAATCTTTTACAGGCTAAGTTTATTGAGAAAACTTGAATTTATTCTGCTTGAGAAACTGTCAAACAGAGTTAAAGAAGCGTAAAGAGTTTATTGAAATTAGCTGATACTTTGGGAGTATTTTTTAAGCGATCGCTCAGCAAATCCTCATTTTGGGATTCTATTGCTTAAAGTAATGGCGATCGCTTAATCATTATTTGTCTTTGCGATCGTCACTCTTTTATCCAAATTAAACTACAAAAGAGCAATCTATATTGGCATATACAGTATTATCATGAAAGAATTATTACTTCTATAATGTTCCTCTGAGTCCTAGTATTGAAAAGCCAAAAGCTACCATTCCGATTGTTACACGCAAACTGTGCCATGATGCCCAGCGACCTAATTCCGCTCCAAGATCATCAGCACTAATACTCATTTTGGCAAAGCTTTCATTGGCTTGCTTGAAGTAGATGAAATATATTGCGATCATGGACAAAGACAAAATACCAGCAGTAAGTGTTATCCATCGTTCCGAACATCCTATTAACCAGCTAACTATAGCAGTGAAAACTGTCAGAAGTGTTGCGGCAATTGTAAGCGGTGCATAGAATCGATATAAACGTGAACCAAATTCTTTATGCAACAAGAAAAACTGATCGGGCAAAAGTTTACGCCAATATGGTACAAGAAGGAATCCTTCTGCAAGCAATGCTCCCACAAAGAGACCAAGTAGTAATACTGAAAAGAATTGTAGGATGCCGAAAAAAATAGCCATACATAATTTAGATTGTCTTTGCGGAGGCTAAATTGAGGGGAAAATCATCGCTTTTAAATCAACCCCAACATATCACAATCTTTGTAGCTCTTGTGTTTTGAGATCGCCCATCACCTTTCGGGACTCAACAACGAAGCCAAACATTTTTGCTTGCTTAATGGCTAGAAACGAGCAATCGGTTTCGGTCTAACGCCAGAATTAAGTTGAAGGGTTAAACATCCTTCTCGACCCGATTAGCCCGCCCTTAAGTTCGGATTACACATCGATTTCATTTGCCACTTTACTCTACGGACTGGGATACAAACGCGGATGAGTTAAATCCCTTGGCGATCAGCCACACACCAATGGACATCTCCCACAAGCCGCCTGGAATCGTGTGAAGCAGTTGCAGATTGAAGCCCAAGATTTCCAATACAGACCCGCCCAGAAAGCTCAGGTATCCAATGAAGCCCCAGATGATGAAAACTTGTGGGATCAACTTTGCGCGATAGAGCCCGTAACAAAGTGTCAAGCCAGCGATCCCTAAAACAACCATGCCGATTTGGTAGGTATAAACCTGCGACTGTGTGAACAGAGTGCTCAGGGATTGAAGGTAGGGGGTTTCGGAGGCACTGGCTTTTAGGAACTCGCTACCCAACGGAATTTGAAGCAGAATAAACAAAGCCGAGACAGCAATAATGGCGGCTTCGACGATTCTGGCGCCGAAGTAGCCAAGTGCTATGCGTTCGTTGTTTTGCTTCAAGATCGGGAACATCATCACGCCGTGAGCAGCGTCACCAGCTGCGGCGATTACCCAAAGCAGTGCGCCAATTGCGATCATCATGCTCTTCGCAGAAACGGTCTCAAGCTGACCTGGCGCGCCAAGAGCGGATCCCGAAATCCCTACAACGAACCCCAGGATGTACAGCACCCCTACTACTCTTGCCGTCGCTCTGTAGGTATTCATTTCTCCATAAGTATTCATCGTAATTCCTCCTTTGACTTGTATTTTGACTAACCGAGAAGCGCGCAACGTCCGAATTCAGGGGCGCGACTCAGCTTCATCGCGGCGCGTCCTTTGGAATGAAGTGTTAGCCTCGTTCATTTGAAGACGGGTGCTGAACGCGTGCAACATATAGAAACGCCAATGCAAGTGCTACTTCGACAAGCACGGCAGACAAAATGCCTAGCCCGGCGTGACCAGTAGCAAGTTCAAAGGTTCCAAGCGCAGCAAGCGCTACGCAGCCAACGACGAAGCCTGCGACGAGCGCCGAGCGAGCCGACGAGGGTTCAGCGTTTCTTGCGTAGAAAAACATAACCCCGATTCCTGCAAAGAGGGCTGCACCACGCCGACCGACCAAACCAGCGGAGTATGAGAACTCAACCCCCCATACAGTCAACAGAGCATTGGGGGCGAGTGTCCAAGTGACGGCCAGCGTGAAGCAGACAAGCGAGGAGAGGATTGCAAGATTTCGGAAATTCATTTCGGCAACCCCGGAGAAATTATTAAGGGGGCTAACGGCTTAATTGAGCGGCAAGAAAACCCTTGCTCTCAACTAAAATATCACGCTTTTGTCCGCTCCAATGATGTGTTATGCCCCGATCTCTTATCAACTATTTGTCTTTGAGATCGCCAATAACTTCACGGAACTCATAAACGAAGCAAATCATTTTTGAGTGCTTAATTTCGGAGAGAAATAGATAACCTCAACTGGCGTTTCGGTTTAGCATACCAAAAAATGTTTTTCCGATAATCCATCCGATTATTTGAGAAGCTACTAGATACAATATGAATGGAATTTATTTATTTGAACCAAAACCTTCTATTATGATTTTTCTGTTTCGTATTAAGAAAAGTATTATTACTATAAGTAATAAACCCCACAGATTACTTAAAACGTTATTAATAATAAATCCTGAAACATTTAAATCTTTATAATTTAAAACCTGAGAAATGATGAAAGCAGTATTTTCTGTCATATCACCATTACAACTTATTCTAATGGATATTCAAACTTTTCAGAATAGCCATCTAATACAATTCCAATTGGGAGCATCTCAATTAGGCGCTGAGTAGAAATACTTAGGAATCAAGAATGAGATAATAGAAAAAAGTAACGGAGTAGAAGCAAATGACATCAGAAGAAAAACAAAGACTCGAAGCCTGTACCAGAGAAATAGCCGAAATC
>JANNDZ010000112.1:0-3586 GCA_031378395.1 Pseudanabaena sp. OTE_75_metabat_487_sub | reverse complement strand
GGCTTCGCCCGCCGAAACGTTTTTTGGTTTTATTAAATTTTTGATGCTTAGCAGATTCTAAATTTCTATGCTCCTAGAAATCTATAGATTGTTTAGAGTCGCTAAGCCTTGAAATTTTGGTTTGGCGAAGTAATAACCTTGAAAAAGCTCAATCTCAAAAGATTGCAGAATACTCAGCTCTTCATAGGTTTCGACACCTTCAGCAATAACCTTAATCTCTAACTCATTACATACTTGGACGATTCCCTTAACGATCGCTTGGCGACCTTTATTTTGATCAATATTGCGAATTAAGCCCATATCTAACTTGACTAAATCTGTTTGAAACTCAGCCAGTAAATTCAGTCCTGAGTAACCAGCCCCAAAATCATCGATCGCTGTTAAAAAACCTTGTTGTCGATAGTACTGAATAATTTCCCGAAGATGCCCGTGATCCTTGATTTTCTCTCCTTCCGTAATCTCAAAGATGATACGGTCAACTGGGAAACCAAAGGTTTCGGCTGCCTCAAGGGTTGTGCGAATACATAATTCAGGACGATACACCGCATTTGGCAAGAAATTAATACTAAGAAAAGATTTAATATTCAGCTTTGCTCCTAACTGAACTGCTTTGACTCGGCAAGCTTGATCAAAGCGATAACGGTTTGCATCATTGATTCGCCCCAAGATACTGTCCGCAGGCTCTTCATTCAGCCCTCTGACGAGGGCTTCTTGGGCAAAAATTTCTTTGGTAGTAGTGTTAATAATTGGCTGGAATGCCATTGTGAAGTCAAACCCCAACCCAGCACCTATAGCACATTCAGCACAACCAATCTTTTTATGTTCGTGATTTTCCGTCATTTTGAGCTACCTAATATTTTTTGCATACTTCCTTGTTAGTGCATAAGTTGGCTATTCAAGCTTAGCCACGCAACACTAATTATTCACTGGGAGGGGATTCGTTTTAAAACTCAAGATTGTTTAGTCTGTTATCTAAGGTCATTAATATGGGAACCCTTAAAAGAGGGCAAAGTCAATAACCATATGTATTTATTCACAAGTTTCGTAACTAAATTTTATGAAATCAACTTTTTTAGTCTGCTGTAGTATTTTGACGTTTGGGGGAGCAATTGCGATCGCACCTGCGTTGGATGCGGCTTCTTTACTCAAACAGCAGAATCAAATTCCACCTATACGATCGATTCAGAATATAAGCCAAATTACTAATCGGGGCAGTTTTGAAACTGAGTTGTTGAGGCTAACCAATTTAGAGCGCCAAAAAGTAGGTTTGCCACCTCTTAAATTATCTTCGCAATTGACTAAATCGGCGCAGTCTCATGCGGTGGATATGGCAAAGAACAACTATTTTAGTCATACGGGGCGGAATGGTTCAAATATTTCCGATCGAGCCAAGGGGAATGGCTATAAATATTTCGCCTTAGGGGAAAATATTGCCGCTGGTAAAGCCACGCCTGAAGGGACAATTCGACAATGGATGAATAGTTCTGGGCATCGTGCCAATATTCTCAGTAGTAAATTTACTGAGATTGGCTTTGGATATGAGAATGCACCAAACTCTCGCTATCGACATTATTGGGTACAGATGTTTGGTACGCCCCAGCGCTAGATTAGAATAAAAAAGCTCGCAGCGCGAGCTTTTTTATTTGTTAAAAATTTATGAGCGATCGCCAATATATTCTTTTCTATAAACCCTATGGCGTTCTCTGCCAGTTTACTGATGACAGCGCTTCCCCACGCCCCACGCTAAAAGAATATATTGACATCCCTGAAGTGTATTCAGTAGGCAGATTGGATTTTGATAGTGAAGGACTATTACTACTGACTAATGATGGGCAATTAAAGCATCGCTTAATCGATCCCCAGTTTGAACATTCACGAACTTATTTGGCGCAAGTAGAAAGAATTCCCACGGAAGAAGCATTACAAAAGTTACGCGATGGAATTAGGCTCCAAGGATATGAGACTAAACCTGCGATCGCTAAGTTATTAGATACTGAGCCAGATTTACCAGAGCGCCAGCCGCCTATTCGCTTTCGAGCTAGTATTCCCACAGCTTGGCTAGAACTAAAATTAACAGAAGGAAAAAACCGTCAAGTTAGGAAAATGACAGCAGCAGTAGGATTTCCCACTTTGCGCTTAGTGCGTGTAGCGATCGCCCATTTAAGCTTGGCAGATCTTAACGTTGGACAATGGCGAAATTTGACTAAAACAGAACTACAAGAACTCCGCCTGAAAGTAATTCCGCGCCGACTGAGATAGGACATCTATGAGTTTTGCTGTTATGTCTTTATGGTTATTCCACGCAAGTTCTTGGTAACCAACAATAGGAACTTCTGATTGAAATAGCTCTGTTAGTAGCTTGTAGTTTGGATTGATCGAGATTGATCCATGCTGCAAAACTGAATTGTGACGATAAACTTGAGCGCTACCAATGAGTTTGCGTCCATCAGCAATTACTAAGTCCGCATTGGTTGCTGTAGAGAAGCAACTAGGATTATGAATATAGCCCCGCCCTGCTTTTCCGTAGCTTAGCTTAACCCCCAACTCGGCAAAACCTTGAATTAGAAATCCGCTGATATATTCATAGATCTCACGGTGCGATCGCTTTCTGCCAAAGGTATTATCGTCAAACTCCCCAACTTGATCTCCACCAATATCAGCGCTGGTGATCAATGTATAAGTGAGATCTCCTTGATGGAGTACAGCACGCCCCCCACTCGGACGACGAATGATGTCGAGATTATGTTTTTGAGCGATCTCATTCCAGCAAATAGGATATTGCTTTTGATTAAAACCTAAGGAAATCGCAGATGGGCTCCAGCGATAAAATCTTAAAATCGATGGCGCTTGAGGATCTTGGCTATGGCGATCAAGCAAAGAATTATCAAGAGCCATTTGTAGCTTTCCCGATATTTCAGAATAAGGAAGAAGCTCCCATAGTTTGTTCATGAATTTATAAAAATGACAAGAAAGCACGCAAACGGTGCTTTCTTAATAAAACACAGTTCTAAACACCAAAATTTTCTTTTAATACTTCATCATTTTCATCGGCGATCGCTGCCACAATCGTGATGATCCGTGAGATTTCCGCAGGTGAAAGATCCTCAACAGAGCGTGAGCACAACACCAACACTTGATCATTCTGGAGCGCATACCGAGCTTCAAAGGTGTCGGCAGCATTTTTTTCTAAAAGCCAGCGCGTCATTTTTGCTTCGTCTTTAAATGGTGCGGCAAGTACTGTCGAAAAGACGGTGAAGGTATCATTAGGCTCAGTTCCAGTAATGTTGACAACTACTTCTACAGTGCCATATTGAAATTTCCACGTATCCTCGGTCTGGTTTTCAAGAGCCGAATTTTCAGCATCCATACTGGCGATGACAGTTTGGATCGTTTGCACAATGTGATTAGTTGGTGGTGCAAAACTAGATTCTGCTTCTACAGGAGTTATTGGCGATTCTGTTGTGAAGGTCATAGTTAAATATCTAGTTACTATCTGCCAATAGTGTATAGCAAACGTTAATGTTTTTCATAAAACACCCTCTCGGCTCCAGCAATTCTCATTATAAAAATTGGTTTTGTTAAAAGT
>JANNDZ010000263.1:0-8027 GCA_031378395.1 Pseudanabaena sp. OTE_75_metabat_487_sub | reverse complement strand
CCGCCACCGCGATCGCCACCATTGACCGCCACATCTGGCACAAGCCGCTCATTGCGATCGCCGATGGTTTGCATCAGTTGCAACGCCACATAGGAGTTACCACCGAGAGCATCGACCCCAGCGCGATAGGCATCAGCCTTGGCTTCACCAGTGACTCTGATCGCTTCAGCTTCACCACTTGCTTCTTTGACCTTGGCATTGGCTTGCAGTTCAGCAATTCGCACACCTTGTTCAGCCGTGACCACATCTCTTTGAATATCCGCAAGAGAAGTTTCGCGGACGAGTTCTTGTCGTTGAGTTTGGGAAATCCGCTGCACTTCGTAGGTTTTGCGCTGTTCCTCCGCAATCTTGCGATCGGTGAGGGTTTGCATCAAGGTTTCAGGTGGCTCGATTTGACCTAATAATGTATCGACCGCCTGCACGTCATAAGCCTGCATCGCCGTACGAATGAAATCTGCGGCTTCAGCTTGGCGATCGCTACGAGCTATCAAGAAATCTAGAACTGTATAAGCCTGTGCTGAGTTACGGAAGTAATTACCTACAGTAGGGCGTAATACATGATCGACTAGATTTTGCATCGAGCCGACTCGCGAAATTACTCTCGGTGCATCTAGAGAACCAACGTGGATGATTTGGGCTACTTCTAGATTAAAGGCAAATCCATCGATAGAGCGCACATTTAAAGCTCTGAGTTTGGAATCATAGCCATGCTCTTCAGTGCGATCGCTAAAGTTCAACACAATATTGGTGGTGGGAACTAGTTCCACTTTCATAATATGTGTATTTAATGGATGCTTTCCAGGATAAAGTGGCTCGATCCAGACACCTTTATCGCCGACGTTTACCAAGTGTCCGTGGGTGAACAAAGCACCACTGACATCATCTTGAGCACCACCCACAAAGGAGATAACCACACCGACATAGCCGATGGGAATCTCGGTCATTTTTACTTGTTCAATTTGGGCAAACCAAGGATTGATGTTCCATGAGCCAGATAAAATCACCTGCTCTTGCAAGCCTCGACGACCGCCACCATTGATGAATAGCTGTGCATTCTGAAAGTTATCATGTTCAGGAATAATCGCCCCTGCGATCGCCCCTGCCTCAATGGGAATTCCATCCAGAGCTGTAACGATACCAACTTTTTCAGTCGCTACGGAATAGAGTCTTAATTCTGAAGGAGACATGCCATTTGCGGCGGCAGTTGCAGAAGTGATGATCGTAAATAAGGCTGTATTAACTCGATAGGTTCCTGCGGTCAGGATACCCAACTGCCTCCCCTTTTCGCCGCCAGCTAAAAGAAACTCTCTAGAGTTCTGGAAGTTGTCACAGGGTACAGTTTTACCTAGAATGCGATCGGGTGGAATCGACTTACCATCGTTAGCAATAATCAGCCCGATTTCACCTTGAGGAACTACGATTACAGATTCTTTACGAATCCCATATTGCCAAGGGTAAAAACCAAAGTGCCACCCTGGGGCGAGGGTGTCCGCTTGATAGCCAGCTTCACCATTGAGAGCTACTAATTGCCCAGGAGGTAAGTCTCCCTTCAGTGAGAATTTCTTGACGACAATGCCAACTTCCCTCTCGCCAATCACGATTAAGCCTAAGATCCAGCCCATCTGTGGCAAAAAGATAAATACGACCACTACGCCGCCAATTACCCATACCCACAATGGAAAGTTGAAATCGCCAGCTTGCATCATTTGTACAGGTTGCGATCGCGTTTGATTTGTATCTTTCTGCGAAATTTGCTGGGCGATCGCCGATCCATTACCCGTGACAACAGGCAATGTGACAGCACCAAGCATCGCGATCGCTGCACCTGAGACCAGCGATCGCTGCCAAAATTTCTTGCCAAAGCTTTGACAAATATCCTGAATATTAATTAATTTCTTCACGGGTGAAACCCCACTTTCAGAACTGCTGCTAATCTAGCGCAGTTGTCAGGGATTCCTCAAAATCAACTATGAAAATTAACAAGCATCACAATATTGCCCAAAGACGGTTATTTTAAGGAGACTTCAATCCTAGCTAGGCATTGCGATCTCATAATCGAAACATATATAGCGATCGTCTCTAACTCAAAATCAAACAGCGATCACTTTAGCTAAAAACTGCGACTTCAATTTTTAACTTTTCACCAACTTGATCTTCGGCTATATCTAAATCATAATCCATTTGTAATCCGAGCCAAAATCTGGGAGACATATTGAAATAGTATGCCAAGCGAATTGCCGTATCTGCGGTAATTCGCCGCTTACCGTGAATGATTTCGTTAATACGTCGGGCGGGAACTCGAAGAGCTAATGCTAGCTGATTTTGACTCAAGTTCATAGGTTTAAGGAATTCTTCTAAAAGAACTTCCCCTGGATGGATTGGATTAAGTTTATCTTCATTCATTTTGATTCCTCAATGATAATCAACAATTTCCACATTGAAAGCGTCATCATTTTGCCATTCAAAGCAAATACGCCATTGATTATTAATCCGAATGCTATATTGACCTTCCCGATCACCACTTAGTCGTTCTAATCGATTTGCTGGTGGAATACGAAGTTCTTGTAGGGTGGGAGACTGATTTAGCATACGCAATTTTCGCAGGGCTACTTGTTGAATTTCTGACGGCAGTTTCCGCGATCGCTGTCTCTCAAAGATTTTTTGAGTTTCTTTATCCTTAAAGCTTCGGATCACGACTAAAGATTAGTAAGGTTATATTCGTATTATATAACGTGGCACGTTAAATGTAAGAGGTTATGTCGATATGAATTTTGTAATCAGCGATCGCTCCTCTTACCACCTAAAATCACGATCGCTACTTAGCAAAAAACAAAACAGCGATCGCAATACCGCAAAAACTTTAGCAGATGGATAATTGAGGCGATCTCATTAGATCTGCGATAATTTTATTTTTAATATCCAAATTAAACGTCAGTTACTTTATAATTTCACCTATACACAATGGATCCCAAGAAGTTATTTATTGATGAGAGATTAAAAGGAAACTGTGCTTATTGTGGAGCAGTTGCGGATTCACGCGATCATATTCCTTCTAGAGTACTTCTCGATGAACCTTATCCAGAGAATATACCAGTCGCTGAATCATGTACAAAATGTAATGGAGGTTTTTCATCTGATGAAGAATACTTAGCTTGACTAATAGAGTGTGTAATTCACGGGACAACACAGCCTGATCATAGATTTAGAAAGAAAGTTGTAAAAACACTTAAGGCAAGACCATCAATTGCAGTAAGAATTGAAAGTGGAAAAAGTTTTGATCAGAATAACAATATCATTTGGCAGCCAGAGTGGAACAGAGCTAGAGAGGTTGTCTTAAAGCTAGCGCGTGGGCATATGTCATACGAGCTTGGGATTCAACACGTAGAAGAACCTCTAATAGTTGCTATACTTTGCACGGCTTAAGGATGCGGATTTTGGATATAAAATCTAAAGAGAAAAGTCGAGAGGTTAGGAAACCAAATATGCTGCAAATCGCATTTACAGAAAAGGACAAAGAAGTACTAAAACATGAAAGATATCATCATCCGCATCCACGTGTACAACAAAAAATGGAAGTGCTGTGGTTGAAAAGTCAAAACCTACCACACTGGCAAATCTGTGAGTTAGCAGATATTAGTGAGAACACATTGCGAAAGTATTTCCGAGCCTATCAGGAAGGTGGGGTCGAAAAACTAAAGGAAATCAATTTCAGGCAACCCAAGAGTGAGCTAGAAGCGCATCGAACCACCATAGAGTCCCATTTTCGAGAGTATCCACCCGCTACGATTGCTCAAGCAATTAAGCAAATCACTGCCTTGACAGGTATCAAACGTAGTCCCACCCAAGTGCGTGTATTCATGAAATCAATGGGAATGCGTTGTTTAAAAGTGGGTTCGGTTCCTGCCAAAGCTGATGTGGATGCACAGGAGGAATACAAGCAAAAAAAGCTAGAACCAAGACTTGAGGAAGCGAAATCTGGTCAACGTGCTGTTTTCTTTGTCGATTCAGCACATTTTGTCATGGGTGCTTTTTTAGGTTTGATTTGGTGTTTTGAACGAGTGTTTGTACGCACTCCTTCTGGACGTAAACGCTTCAATGTCTTGGCTGCGCTCAATGCTGTTACCCATGAAGTGATTACCGTAACTAATGACACCTATATTACGGGTACTCAAGTCTGTGAATTGTTGTCCAAATTAGCAGCTTTAGGCTTAATGATTCCCATCACCTTAGTTTTAGACAATGCTCGTTATCAAAAATGTCAGATTGTCCAAGCTTTAGCTGATGCGTTGCATATCGAATTACTTTATTTGCCTCCTTATTCTCCCAATTTGAATTTGATTGAACGTCTATGGAAATTTGTGAAAAAGAAATGTTTGTATGCCAAATATTATTCTGATTTTTTCCTTTTCTCCTCGGCGATCTCTGATTGTTTAGCTCAACCTCACATTCAGTTTAAGCTTGAACTTACTTCTCTCCTTACTCTTAAGTTCCAGACCTTCGATAAAACTCAAATTGTAACCGTTTTAAGTATAGCAGAAAGGGAGTTAGGGTGGGATCGTAATCTGATCCGCAAAGGCAAGCGAGAGGTAGAGAGTGGTAAATGGTTTGTCGATATTTTGTACGTACCAACATTAAAATTGGAATGATTCTTTATCTGGAAGTCCCTTACGCTAAATTTCTTGTACAATTGAATGCGATCGCGATCGGCAAAGAAATATGAAACTTAAAAGAGTCTCTGTCAAAGGTCTAAATAATAAAGTTGATTGTGATTTTGAATTTCACGACGATATAAATATTGTCACTGGCATCAATGGCTGTGGCAAAACAACCTTCTTAAAAATACTCTGGTATGCCATTTCAGGAAATATCGAGCGTCTTATATCTGAAATAAGTTTTGAATCATTTGAATTAGAAACAAGTCATTATTCTTTATCTATAATTAGAAATGATAGTAGTATTGAATGGAGATATTCTGATGATATTATAGAGCCTCGTGCAGGGCTGTGTAATACTGGCTCAGCACTAAATGATCTAATTGATAAACATAAAACATCATCTCTTTTCTTCCCGACTTTTAGAAGAATGGAGGGAGGATATACAATTATAAGTCCTCAAATAGAAGGGCGTGCAGAAAATGGGGCGAAACCTATTTCATATATGTTAGAAGAGTTTATAAGAAGCAATACCATAAATATACAAGATGACTTTGATAAATTATCGAAACTTTTAACCGTTTTCGATCATAAGTTTATTTGTTCTATATCAACTCATGATCTAGGTTTATTGCTAAGTTCTCGTCATGCTGAGATATCGGAAAGGATAAATGAATATTCTCTTTCTCTAAATAAATCATTAATCAATAAAATTGAAAGTATAAAATCTGGTATTGAAAACATAAAATCTGGCGCTGAAGATAACAAAGAAGAATCTTTAGCCATTCTCAGCAATCTTAGTAAACTACAACAAGAAGCAACGAATGTTAACAATAAACGTGATGAACTTCTTCAACCATTCAAGATTTTATCTGAATTAGTTACAAAAGTTATGCACTATAAAGGTGTCAAACTTGATGATTTCACCATTGGAGAGTCAGATGATGCTATTGATTCTAGAATGTTGTCGGCTGGTGAACAACAAATGCTGAGTTTTCTTTGCTATAACTCATTTTATGAAGACTCGGTAATATTTATTGATGAACCTGAGTTGAGTCTTCATGCAGATTGGCAGCGTAGATTATTTCCTAATTTAATGAAGCAACAGTCAAGTAATCAGTTTGTTGTAGCTACCCATTCTCCTTTCATTTACGCTAAGTATGAAGATAAAGAAATCGTTTTGTCTGAGGAAAAAGGTGAATGAGTAAATCTGACAATCTTTCTGAAGATGAAATGGTATCCTATCTAAAAAGAACATTATCCCCAACTATTTTAGTTGAAGGAAATGATGAATTGTCGATATATAACAGGTATCTACAGGATAAGATTAATGTCGAAGATATTGATATTCTTACTTGTGATGGAAGAGCCAAACTTTTAAATGTTTTTAAAAGAAGAACAGAATTCAAAAGTACTAAAGTTGTCTTTGTTGCCGATAAAGACATGTGGTTTTTTGCAGATATTCCAGAAGAATATGATAACAAAGTGGTATTTACAGATGGATATTCATTAGAGAATGATCTTTATATTGAATCATTCTTTAATAGATTATTAGATGCAAATGAAGCAAGGAATTTTGATCGCTTAATAAAAGAATTATCGGTTTGGTTCGCATTTGAAGTTAATCGCTACAAGGAACTTGAGCAAGCTTGGTGTGATCGCGATGTCAATCAAATTTGCCCAAAGGAGTTCTTGTCTGAAAGCTTTAAAGAAAGTATCAATTTTGTTGAGCCGCCTGCATATATTGTGGAGTCAGTTTATTCTGAATATACTAGAGCGTTGCGTGGGAAAAACTTATTTCAGGCTCTAGTACGCTTTTTAAGTCATAAAAACCGAAAATCTAAATTTAGTCGAGAAAATCTTATTGAAATGGGAGCAAAATTTCCTAATCCGCGACTAGAAGAACTGGTTAAAAAAATTGTTGGCAAGTTTCAAGAGTATGGATGAGTAGATAACTATGCATTAAATAAATATCCTAATTTTAAAACCGCAAATCTTTCAATAGACAACATTTACTATAATTTTCTCGACATGACCATTTTTGAAGTTTCCGTTCCTGCGACTACAGGCAACCTTGGTCCTGGATTTGATTGCCTTGGTGCTGCGCTATCACTTTATAACCGTTTTGAATTCTCTCTCGCCGATCGCCTCACAATCACCGCATCAGGCGAAGGCGCAGATAAAGTAGAACGAGACGAGACAAACCTTGTGTATCAGGGTATTGCTAAGTTTTATCAGCATATCGATCGCAAAATCCCTGCGATCGCATTTCATACCGATACAGCCATCCCACTATCGCGAGGTTTGGGCAGTTCGGCAACTGCGATTGTTGGTGGTATTTTTGGCGCGAACCTGTTGGCAGGTTCACCACTTGATCGCATGGAGTTATTGGACTTAGCGATCGCAATGGAAGGACATCCTGACAATGTGGCTCCAGCGATGCTTGGCGGATGTCAACTGATGGCATCAAATCAAGCAGATGGCTGGGAATTTTGCGATTTACAATGGGCTCAAGATATTGCGATCGCTGTCGCAATTCCTGACTTTGAGTTATCGACTGCCGAGGCTCGCAAAGTTTTGCCGAAACAATTTTCGATGCATGATGCAGTTTTCAACGCTTCCCATTTAGCATTGTTAACACATGGGATTCAGACAGGGAGAGCTAGTTGGCTCAAGGCTGGACTACAGGATCGCTTGCATCAGCCCTATCGCCAAAGCTTGATTACGGGTATGTTGGATGTGCAGACTGCTGCGATCGCCGCAGGAGCCTATGGCATGGTGATCAGTGGTGCGGGACCCACACTACTTTCTTTAGCGCCAATGGGTACAATAGAATCAGTCGCTCAAGCAATGCAACAAGCATGGCAAGCAATTGGTGTAACGGCTACCACTAAATGTCTAGCGATCGCGAAAGATGGTACAACGTTTACAACTCGTTAGTAGCAATTAGCTGTTGAAAGTAGTTAAGCTAATTGCTAATTGCTACTCACCCCCAACAAAATAACCGCATAGTTTAGAAAATATATGTCTAAATTTCAATTTTTACTAATCTCTGCACTGATTTCCTCGGTGGTACTGCTATTTGTTGGCAGTCGGGACGGAAATCCTTTTGATTCAGTATTTCCGATCGCAGTGGTGATTGGGCTAGCGATCGTGGCTCAGAAGTATTTATCAGAAAAAGTATGGAGTCGCTTTGCGCGTTGGGTGAACGAGACGACAGGACGCAAAGTTTTTTATGTGCGATCGCCTCGCCAAAAAGTTGCTCCAGAACGCAAACTATTGCCTCCTTCTAAGCTCAATCGTCTCAAATAAATTTTTTGCGCCTAGAGCGCTACGATCTAATTAAGAGCCAGTTTTTGTGGCGCGGCGAAGCCG
>JANNDZ010000103.1:0-1520 GCA_031378395.1 Pseudanabaena sp. OTE_75_metabat_487_sub | reverse complement strand
GTCGATTTTGGCTGAGAGGAGGATTTGCTCGACGGAGAGGGGGCTGGTTTTGATGGCGGTGATGAGTTGGGGGCGTAGGTGTTCGCCTGAGATTTCGGGAAAGCTTTCGGCGATCGCAATCTTGTAATTGGGACGATAGCGGATGCCATGGAGCATCAGTTTTTCGTGCATGGCAAGGGCATTGGCGATCGTACTGAAGGTTTTCAATTCGTCAAATTTTTCGCCTCTTGTCATTTCTAGCAGTGCTTTGGCTTCATACAGATTGTTGATGACGGGTGTGGCGCTCATGCCTAAGACGCAGAGTTCAGGATTTTGTTGTTTAGCGGCATCAAGTAAACCATTGAGAATTTGTCGGCGTTTACTTTCTTTTTTTGGATCGCGTTGTTTGACGTTTTGGATTTCATCGATGACGACAAAATCGATCTGGTGATTGGCGAGTATGTTGCCGACAAGTTCGGCGGAGTAGGGTTGTTGAAATTTCTCGAAGTTGAGAATGAGATAGTTATGTTGGTTGCGATCTACGGTGATTTCACCGCGTTCTTTTTGGTAAATGATGCTGTCGGGATAGACTTGGGCGATCGCTTTTGCCCATCCTTCGATGGTGCTGTTAAAGGCGATAACGATCGTGAATTTGGCGTTAATGACTCGACTGGCAAAGATTGCGGATATGGTTTTCCCTGCGCCAACTCCTGACCAGTTGCCGATCCTTCTTTCCGTGAGGATGCGATAGGCGGTAAGGCGTTGCATCAAGTTTGGTGGATATGGGAAGTTATAGCCGTTGGGTACGGCTAGGTTTGCTGCGCCATCGTGTTGACAGAGAAAGCGATCGCGGATCGTCTGAAAGTATGTGCCGCCTGTTTCGTTGCGGAGTCGGTCTAGCTCAAAGGTGGGGTCGTTGTTTAGGCAGGATTGCCATAGGGCGCTAACGCGATTGCAGATTAAAAATTCGATGGTTTCATAATCTGAGGTGATTCCTGCTTCTACAAGTAAGTCAACTGCTTTTAATGAGTCAAATGATTTGAGTTGTGGTAGTTCAGTATCAGTATTTTCAATTTCATTAGGGACTAAATCAGTTTCTATTCCTTCACTAGTACTTAAATCTTCATCTTCTAACAAATCTTCAAATTCTACTTCATTAGATTCAATACTTCCATTGTTTCTTACATTCTCTAACTGAGCAATTAGTTTGTTACATTCAGTCTCCAGATCGTCTGTAGAGCATAAATCTTTAATACCTTTCAGTATCTCAGCATTCTTTTTGTTATAACTAATAGACCTGTTGGGAAATAAAAGCTATTGGTGGACGGGGTTTCCGTCATTACCGTCTCATTAAGCGACATCTAAATAGAAGTTCCATAAGCCAGTAGCATTCAACATTAGGCGATCATCAAAATCAGGCACACGATTCCTATAAACGTCTGCCACAGAGCGACAACGCTTGATACCTGCGTGTGCGTGTTCACATACCACTCGTTGACTACTAAATTCTCGATTCTCCTCTTTTTGTACTTCCGTTAGCT
>JANNDZ010000069.1:0-2154 GCA_031378395.1 Pseudanabaena sp. OTE_75_metabat_487_sub | reverse complement strand
TCTGCTTTGTCATACTCACTTTCGACCTATACATTCAAGTGATATATCAACTCCTTCTTTTTCAATGTTCGCCAATTGGGGATTTTGCGCTCTCTTGCTAAAGGTCTTAGTTCTTGAACAGTCATTTTCGAGATTGGCTTTTTAGCTGCTTTTGCAATGATTTCAGGCTGTTCTAATGCTTCTAGTTTTGGTGCGGCTTTGGCTGAGGATAGAGTTAATGTTGTTGCTGGTAGCAATGTTTCTGTAACCGTAAAAGTCTTTGCTGTGGTTACATCGGTTGGAATCTGAGAAAGAAGGGATTGAGTGGTAGGTTCAGCGCTTAGAAATGACAGTAGGGCATAGATTAGTGCGGTCAATAATCCCAGTAATGCGATCAGGCTCACTGTCACTAGAGCCTCGATGGCGATCGCGAAAATTGATGGTGTTTTCATTGGTTTTCCTGATAGTTATTAATTTTTCAATACTGCTGTAGAACTGGTCTAGCAATCTTTGCTCATCCAATCGAATTGAAAGGCGATCGCTAGACTGATTTTTAGTTCAATGCTCTTGCTGCGTTTTTTTTAGAAAAGATTTGGGGAAAGCTGTCATGCAGACTTTCTAGATGGTTCTCAGCTACACGGCGGCAATGTCCTTGATCTGTGGTGTACGAATTCGTCGCGGCTTTGGCAAAGTATTCGGCGCTGGTCAACAATTCCATTACTCCCGATCCAATCTGGGAGAGTTGGTCAGGATATTTGGTGAGATATTCCCCTAGTTCTTGGACGCTTTCTCTTACGGATTCCAACAACAAATTTTGACATTGGATCGTCCGCTTTGTGCCATCGGAGAATGTCAAGATTTTCGTGCCATCAATCAAATCGGATATGCTTGCATTCATCGATTTAGCTAGAGCAATCAACTGTTTTGTGGTCTTCAAGCATCGTGCTTTCGATCCGAATATCTGTGCTTTTGTCTTGCCTGTCAGTGAATTTATGGCTACTTGCATAGGGTTGCTTTTCCTAGTTTGTCAATCGGTCACTGACTTCCAGCGTAAGCGCTCTTTATCTATAGAGGATTAATTCCATGCACTGGGATTCCAATAATTGGTGAAAGACTTACTGGTTGAAATTGCTTGCGTTGGCGGCATCAAAAAAAGATTCAAGACCTCAACAATCTCCACAAGAGCCTTTTTCTCAGCCTTGAGTGGTGTACGGTTGAGAAATGCTTTCCATTGTTGAAGCTTGGCTGAGTCTTGAGCAAATTTATCACTCAATCCCTCTGGAAGAGTTGCTGGAATCTCTGTTTTCCTGCGTGCAAATGTATTTTTGATTGCCTCTGCCAAAATTTCTCCATCAAAAGAGAAATTACTGCTCAAATAGTAGAGATCGTAGTAGTCCTTCATTCGACTATTTAATAAACCCAACTTCACCATAGCTTCAAACTTTTCTGCCACAACAGTTTCCTTAGGATAGACACACAAAATAGGTTTTGGTAAATCCAAAAGTACAGGATATTCTATAATCTCTGGTTCTGGGGTCACATGATCTCCAAACCCAATATCGAATTGGAGACCAATCTCAATGCTGTCAAGAAAAGCCTTAAATTTTAGCCTTATTCCCTCATACTCTTGATCTTCTTTAATTTTGGAATGAATTTCGCCATTAAGGTCAAACGTAAGTCCATCATGCTGTTCGACATCGATCTGACAAATCTTACGAAAAATCTCAGCTAAACTCGTAGGTTCACTATCACCGTAGGATAAGAAATCTGCATCTCTTGTTGACCGATAGGAATCTGTTGCCCAAATAGATAAAAGCATTCCACCTTTGAGAATAAACCGTGATTTATATTCAGAACAACTTAGCCTGTATAAAACACGCTCTAAGGCATACCGCTCAAGAATTAGATTAAAGTCATTTCCTAGACGCTTTGCTTCGTTTCGTAAACGATCGCGAATAGAGGCTCCTATATTTTTTACAGCTTTTTTCGTCATGCCAATAGCTCAAGATATGGACGCATCACACTGCTCACACGACAAATTTTGGCAAAGTGCCAAAGTTCTTGAATAGAACAACGTTGCTGTTCCCGACATTCTTTGAGAGCCTCGATCGCGATATCTAGCCCCACTTTACTGCGAAATTTAAAACAGTCAACAATGGTCTTAGCAGGACAAAA
>JANNDZ010000047.1:0-4181 GCA_031378395.1 Pseudanabaena sp. OTE_75_metabat_487_sub | reverse complement strand
CGATGCTCACTACCTTTAAGTTGTTTTGCTGTTTCTTGAAATAGTGTCTTGAGCGTGTCTGTAAGTTTTATCACTTTATGCCAAATATATTAAATATCCCATAAAGTGCTTTTGGATTTATTTATTTCTTGCAAGTCCCTTGGTAACGCAGAAAATAGGTTTGAGTAGTTCCAGCAACCTGATGAATTGGCAGCAACATTAGACGATCGGGCAGTTCTCGACTTCCCTTTGGAGCTTGATCGCCTGCCCATGAGCGCTCGAAACCACCCGCAGCAATTGGTCGGTAAAGGTCTAAAAAATCAACATAGTCATATAATGATTCGACGATCTTGGTGGAGCGATCGCCTTCTGCTTGAGTCATGGTAAATCTCAACCAGATTGGCTCTTTTACAACTCCTAGAGAATGAGGATTAGCAATTATTTTATGAAAATTAGGAGCAAAGTCTGGGTTAGAAATTTCGTCAATAGTTCTTTGTCCAGTTGGGTCAATATAAATTTCAAGGGCTGGGGTGAGTTCAATTGATTGTCTGTGGTTAGGTGCATTTATTGTCCCTGCGATCGCTTCCCCCGATACTACAAAAGTTAGAAAGATAGTTAATACAAGAAGAACTATAGTTTTGTAATTCCCCAAAAAGTTCAACCTTGACAAGGCTTTAATCATAGATTTCTAACCTAAGGGAAAACCTAACATTTTTTGTATAAAACAATAAAGTATCATAATACGAATTGGCGTACCCATCGGTAATTGCTTGGAGAGCAATGCGACCCTTTAGGGTTTTCAATTTCAGTCCCCAATGCTAAATGCTCTATTTAGTCTAAATATTATGTGTCATTCGATTTTAAAACGTCAATCTATAAACAAAGTATAGACAAACGAAAATGATGGAAGAAGATATTCGATTGATACAGCGATTTTTTGATTTTGAGAGAGCATTCATTCTATCACAGGATTCACTCAGAACAGAACCACTTTCCATTTTAGAAAGAGCAGGTTTGATACATTTTTTTGAGGTAACCTTTGAACTCGCTTGGAATAATCACTAACAAATCATTATATTCATTAAAAATCATTTACTAAACTATACAAATCACCCTAGACATACCAGACGATATCGCCACCACGGCGCATGATAACTTGCCGCAAATATTGATGCTAGGATTGCGAGAAATGAATGCTAATCCCAATAATGGCTTTTCTGGATTAACAGAAATATTGCACTTTTTAGCCAAACTGCCGTCCCCTCAAGAAGTCTTGAATTTACGCCTTGCGCCAGCCGCACAGCAAGAAATTGATAATCTATTAGAAAAAATCGCACTCAAGGTTTTAATGAGAGCGATCGCATACTACGGCAGCATTATGAATTTATCGAGCATCTAGTGCGCCTTGCTAAAACCCAAGCATTAAAAAGGTAAGGACAATTCATGAATTACCCTTACCTTTTTAGGATTTAGAGAATTCCTTCCTTTTGTGCCATCGAAATCATCAAATCAACCACACGACAGGAATAACCCCATTCATTGTCATACCAAGAGACAATCTTAAAGAAGTTAGGATTTAGTTCCATACCTGCGCCAGCATCAAAGATACTTGATCGCGAATCTCCTTTAAAATCAGTTGAGACAACCTCCTCATCCGTATAGCCGAGAATGTCCTTTAATGAATCCTCTGAAGCTGCCTTCATCGCCGCACAGATTTCCTTGTAGCTAGTAGCTTTTTCAGTCCTAAACGTCAAATCTACCACCGATACATCAGGCGTAGGCACACGCAAAGCCATTCCTGTCAGCTTCCCTTTCAGTTCAGGCAACACCAAAGCTACAGCCTTCGCCGCACCTGTAGAAGAAGGAATAATGTTTTGACTAGCACCACGTCCACCGCGCCAGTCTTTTTTGCTTGGTCCATCCACCGTTGGCTGCGTTGCTGTCATCGCATGAATAGTCGTCATCAAGCCTTCCGCAATGCCGAAATTATCATTAAGAACCTTTGCGATCGGTGCTAAGCAATTGGTGGTGCAACTTGCATTGGAAACGATCAAATCAGTTTCAGGATTGAACTTAGTATGATTGACCCCAACCAGCAATGTTGGAACCTTTTCGGGATCTTTTGTGGGAGCAGAAATAATTACGCGCTTTGCACCAGCATTAATATGTGCGATCGCCCCAGCATAATCAGTAAATAAGCCCGTGGACTCCACCACATAGTCGGCTTTTAGCTCGCCCCAAGGCAATTCTGAAGGGTTGCGTATAGCAGAGCAAGGAACAAACCTACCGTCAATCTCAATTCCGTCTGCGTGAGCTGCGATCGCACCGTCATAGAGTCCATGAGTAGAGTCATGTTTGAGAAGATAAGCGAGGTTATCAGAAGGAACTAGATCATTGATTCCGACAATCTCGATTTCGGGATGCTTGGCAGCAACGCGAACCACTAATCGTCCAATTCTGCCAAATCCATTAATGCCAATTCTGAGTTTAGCCATATTTTGCTTATCCAGCATATTGATAGTTCTTCGCGCTTATGCTAACCCAAGTTCTATCGCCTAAAAACCTGCAAACTTTAATATGTCAGGGTTTGAATATATAGCTGTTGCTAATCTTACCCAAAGAGTGTGAGGCGGCGCATCGTAACGCCTCACACTCTTTGGGTTTTATCCAAAATCGCGTTAAAGTATTCCTACATCTAATATATTCAGTCAATTAGGACGAAAAACTTTATGTCTCGTTTACCTCTTACTTTAGCAACCGCCTTTAGCCGCCGCAACGCTCTCAAGATTATTAGCGGACTTCACAACTTCGATCGCAACTCCGTGAAAATGGTCGTCCAAGCAGCCGATCGCGGTGGCGCTACTTTTGTTGACATCGCGGCTGATGCTGAACTCATTGCGATCGCTAAGGCTAACTGCTCCTTGCCTGTTTGTGTTTCCGCAGTTGAAGCTCACAAGTTAGTTGAAGCTGTTGCTAATGGTGCAGATCTAGTTGAAATCGGTAACTATGATAGCTTCTACGCTCAAGGTCGGATTTTTACCGCCGATGAAATCATTGCTTTGACTGCCGAAACTAGAGCCTTGTTGCCTCATACCGCCATCTCGGTAACAGTCCCGCACACATTGCCCTTAGATGAGCAAGTCACCCTCGCCGAGAAACTTGAAGCGATCGGTGCAGATATCATCCAAACTGAAGGTGGGACAAGCTCGGCTCCTACTCATGCAGGGATCCTTGGTGCGATCGAAAAGGCATCGCCCACCCTTGCTGCTGCCCACGCCATCAGCCGCGCAGTTTCTATCCCTGTAATGTGCGCTTCTGGTTTGAGCAATATCACTGCACCGATGGCGATCGCTTCGGGTGCTTCAGGTGTTGGTGTTGGCTCCGCTGTTAACCAATTAAACGATGTAGTTTCGATGATTGCGACTGTTCGCGCTCTTAGAGAATCATTGGGAGAAGCGATTAATAGCAATGTTGCTAATCAGGCGATCGTGTAATTAATGTTTGCATAATTGCTCGTGAGCAAATCAGCATTAATCAACTAAAAGGCAATTGCTATGAATTGTCGTAAATTCATAGCAATTGCCTTGCTCATAAAATCAGGTTGATTGAGTGAAAATATAGCGATCTTATTCTAGATGCTACGATAGTTTTGTTATGTGGCTATTATAAAAATTTTATGGTTACAGTTCTAAGTAAGCCTTCATTATTTCTCCATGAGATCACTTTTAGGAAAACTGGTAATCTCAGTTTATTTAAGTTTAGCAATCGCTTACAAGATCGAATGGAACTACTTTTAGACAAAAAGAAAGCAGATGAACTTGCATTAGAAGAAATTGCGGAACTAGAAGCGATCGGGGAGTTAGATCGGATATTTACACATATGAATGCGATGCTAATTGCTCAAAATGCCAATCCCTGATTCAACTAGACAAATTATTCGGGAAAGAGCAGGTTTTCTCTGTGAATACTGTCACTCATCTGAAAGACTCAGCGCATCTCGATTTACGATTGATCATGTCATTCCTGCTTCGCTAGGTGGATCTGATGATATTGATAATCTTGCGCTTGCTTGCCGTCGTTGCAATGAAAGGCGATACAACTTTGTAGCTGGGTTTGATGTAGAAATGCAACAAATTGTCCCCGTTTTCAATCCGCGAAAACAAGATTGGGCTGAACATTTTATTTGGACTGCTGGCGGAACT
>JANNDZ010000036.1:0-9259 GCA_031378395.1 Pseudanabaena sp. OTE_75_metabat_487_sub | reverse complement strand
GCTCTAGTCATACTTTAAGCTTTTTGAAATAATTTGTTATTTCATGGCGAAGGGTAAGGATAGCTAGTAAAATTTGAGTAATCGCCTAATCGCCAATTTCACCCAAGAGCACTGTGTAATGACGAAAGAGTTTGATTTTCTTCCCAATTTGCCGAAATCAGATCTTGACGATCGCACCTTTGAGGAATTGGTGAATGAGTGTCTTCTCAGAATTCCGCGCTACTGTCCAGAATGGACAAATTACAATCCTAGCGATCCAGGTGTAACTCTGATCGAGCTATTTGCATGGCTAACCGATCAGATGTTAATGCGATTTAACCAAGTGCCGCGCCGTAATTATGTTGCTTTTTTAGAATTACTCGGTATTCGCTTACAGCCGCCTGCCCCCGCCCAGACCGAGGTAACTTTTTATCTGAGTGCTTCTTTGCCTGAGCCCTATACGATTCCTGCGGGCATTGAGGTCGCTACACTGCGGACTGAAACAGAAGAAGCGATCATATTCAGTACCGATCAGCCATTGGTGATTGGCAATCCCAGAATTTTAAACCTGTTGGCTGCTCCTAGATCCGAAGAGAATCCTGAATTCCTGCTGGATCTGCTTTTAGATGTATGGACTGAAGATCGCGATGAAGGTTGGTCGGGACAGGAAATAGCTCTATTTAGTGATCCGCCTCAACCGAATAATTGCTTTTATGTGGTCTTTGATGGAGAGCAGCCAATTAATGGCAATGTGATAGCCCTCAAGTTAAAGGGAGAGTCTGCCACAACTACAGGGATTAACCCGAATAATCCGCCTCGGTTTTGGGAAGCATGGAATGGCAATGCATGGCAACCTGTACTCCAAAGAGAAAGTGATGATCGCACGAAGGGATTTAGCTTTAGCGAATTAGCCGATGAAGGAACTAATCCTCTACAGGGAGTCGAGGTGATCTTTCATTTACCGCTTACTTGGGATGTAGCCCAGTTTTCTACATATCGGGGGCGGTGGCTACGCTGTAGCTACGTCGAGCCAACCCCTAATCAATCAGGTTATAATCGAGCGCCGCATATTATTGGGATGAGTGCGAGGGCGATCGGCGGTACGGTCAAAGCTACGCAATGTAATGCGATCGCAAATGAAGTTGTGGGTGAGAGTAATGGCAAATCAGGGCAAGTCTTTCAATTGCTGCATCAGCCAGTATTGCCGCGCCAAGCTGATGAATATTTGCTAGTCACACCACCAGTTGGACTGCCACAAATATGGCATGAAGTTGCCGATTTCTCAGAATCGACAGAAAGCGATCTGCACTACATTATTGATTCCACTTCTGGAAACATTCAATTTGGACCCTTTGTACAAACACCCAATTATCAGAGCTTACATACATTGCAACGCTTGCGCATTCAGGGTGAACCGATGCAAAGGGTTATTGCCGATGAGACTAAGGCGATCGCGATGAATACGAAGACCAGTGGGACTCAATATGGAGCCGTACCGCCTAATGGTTCGATCATCCAAATGGTAAAATATCGCACAGGTGGAGGATTTCACGGCAATGTACAACGCGGCAGTTTACGAATATCTAAAAGTGCCATTCCCTATGTAGCAAGCTTAACTAACCATGTTTCTGCGACAAATGGCGTGAATGCTGAGTCCCTCGATGATGTGGCAATCCGTGTACCCAAGATGCTGCGCACTCGCGATCGCGCTATCACCCAGACGGATTTTGAATATCTGACACTGATCGCAGGTGATGGTGCTGTAGCTCGTGTGATCTGTGCGCCAGCGAAGAGTAAAGAAGATGCGGGAATTGTCAGATTGCTGACTGTCCCTAGAGTCCGCACTGAAAGTATAGAACTAGGTCAAGGGATGGCTCCAGATCAGTTCATCTTGACTGCACCCCTATGCGATCGCGTATTAGCCTATCTTGATGAACGCAAGATGCTAGGTGTACAAATTCAACTAGAGCAGCCTGTATATACAGGCTGCTCTGTCCAAAATGAAATTGCCTTGGAATCTTCCTACAGCAATCCAAAGGTACAACAAGATATCGTTCAACAACTCAAGATCATGCTCTATCGCTTCCTTAATCCGATTACGGGTGGACTTAGTGGTCAAGGTTGGGAGTTTGGTCGTCCTGTCTATGCGTCAGATATTGTCAAATTATTGCAAAACTTTCAAGGTGTACGCTTTTTAGGTACAGTCCAACTCTTTGAATTACGCTATGTAAATGGAGAATGGATGCGGAAACTCGCACCGCAACCGATGATTGATCCAGGTCCATTGGGTTTGATTTGTTCTTGGCGCAGTCCAAGGTTGCGCTCTAGCCATGTGATTAATATTGTCAGTTAGCCAGCCAGCACCACTCCTATGACTCCAAAAAGCAAGCTCCAAGCGCTAAGTATTCAACTAATTTCGATGAAGGCTCCTGATGCTAATGAAGAGACATTGGCGAGTGCTGATAATTTGGATAGATCCCAGAGCAATTTATCACAGTCGAATAGCCCCGATAATGGGCGATCGCCATCTAAGTGCAAACTGCTAGTTAATCCTAGTGAGCCGAGCGAAATAGTAGTTAAGCTCAAAAATTCTAGTAATCGAGCACTATTGACTAACTTGCGCGTAGAAGGGAACTTTCCAAACCATTGGCTGCAAATTGGGATGGAAGGGAATGAGTTGCCGCCCTATGCAGAGATGGAAGCTGTTCTCTATTTCCAAGTTCCTACAGATTTTTTTGAAAATCAAGACGCGATCGTCCGTGGTCAGCCCCTCACGATTAACTATCAAGGACAACTACAGATTTATGGTGGTTATGCTGGTTCCGACTCAGATTCTGGATTTTCTCCAAGGTTAGAACTGTTTGCTATTGAGACATTTCAGCTTTATGTCCGTCCATCTAGTCTATATCTAGATTTCTTACCTGATACTTACCGCGAAGTTGACTTTGTCGGTAGGATGCTGAAGATCTTTGAAGAAACGCTCGAACCTGATGTTCAAATTTTGGATACACTCTGGGCTTATCTTGATCCGATGCTAGCTCCTGAAACCATGTTGCCATTTCTTGCCCATTGGGTGGGATGGGAGACAGAATTCACCCTAGGTGTTGAGCGCCAGCGCTATCTGATCAAGCAAGCAATGCAGATCTATCGTTGGCGAGGAACTCGGAGAGGACTACGCTTTTATATCCATTTATTTACAGGTTTGCCACTTGATGAACATTTGCCTGAAGCAGAAAAGCACATTAGCATTTTTGAAATTATAGGTAGAGGCTTTGTAATTGGCGAAGCCACTCTTGGTAACAATGCCTCAACGGGCGGTGGTAGACCTTTTCATTTTGTAGTGAGGATTCGTAACGATTTACAAAATAGCCTTGATTTACCTTTAATTCGTAGGATTATCGAACGTGAGAAACCTGTTTTTTGTACTTACGATTTAGAGATTAGTTAATAACTTTAATTTATCCCTCAAAAGCTAATTCGTAATTCGTAATTTGTAATTCGTAAAACAAACTTCACAAAACAAACTATATGAACGACTTTCCTTATCCCGAAATTAAATCCTTTGAACGGCTACAGGTATCTGATGGCTTGATGATTAATAGTGAACGATGGCGACTCGCTCACGAATATCACCAGCATCGCCAAAATGTACAGTATCAGTCCTTATTTTTACCGGGAATTATCTGTGGTTTAGGGGTTGCCCCGATCGCAGCACCTGAGGATTTGCCTGCCAAGTTTCGCGATGGACGATGGGTACAGATCCAACCAGGGATGGCGATCGATCTCCAAGGGAATTTTATTGTTGTGCCTACACCCCTCGATTTTCGGATTTCTACAATTGCCTATGATAATGAAATTGAGACCGTTTATTTAGTCCTTAGTTATGTTGATCCTGCTAAACTTAAACGAACCAATGCCAATGAAATATTGGTAGAAACCTTTCGAGTTAATGAGAAGACTGACTTGCCCCTTGATACAGATATTGAGATCTGTCGCATGATGATCGAGGAAGGACAATTAACAGTCCAGAAGCCTGCGGATGTATTTTCCCCTAGCCCTTCTCAACTAGATATGCGCTACCGATTGCAAGCCCAGATTCGTCCACAAAACTCAATTCGGATCGCCTGTTTTCAAAACCCAAAAAATCAAAATCCGAAAAATCAACAGATTACCATCTCAGAACATTTCCGTTCCCTTGGACAATCTTTACCCAGCCTTGCACCTAATTTGAGCCTAATCGATCCAATTAGTAGCCTTGATATTAATGCTGAACTAACGCTCAATCATCTTAGCGACTACCACGTTATTTATCTAACCCATGCTCAAGCCATCTCTATAAACGAATCTACACAAATAGCTTTGCGAGAGTATGCTGCGATCGGCGGCGTAATTGTAATTGAGGCGGCGATTCGGAATAGTCAGCTAGCCAATTTATTGGAAATTCAAAATGAATTAGAATCTGCTAAAAATAAATTGCGCAAAACCATGCAATCTCAATTTGTTAATGGTCAGCCAAATGTAAATATGGCTGACCAATCTAGCATTCAAGCAGAACTGCAAGCTGAGTTAGATGCGATCGCGATCGAAGTAAAGTCTGCTACTGAAAGTTTGCTTAGTTCCTTGCGTGGTAGCATTCCCATGGAAATACCAATGCGGGGTTTCTCTGATTTAGAAATTACGCATCCTCTCCGTAGTCAGCCATTTCTCTTTCCAAGCTTAGCTGCGATCGCAGAGCAACCAATCCAAATACTGACAAATGGCGGTGTAATTGTCATATTGGGCGAACTATTATCAATCTGGAGTGGTCAGTCAGAGCAAGCTCTGACCAGAGAAATTATCCGTAATTGCCATGAATTGGGGATTAATATTCTTAACTACTCCGCTCGACACTATGGGATGCATAACGCAATGCTAGTGAATCCTCAACACCAAAAGCTTGATCCTAAACTTGCAGCCGATCAGCGCCGCATCACCAATATGGTTGAGAAAACTGTATAACGCAGCTAAATATTCACAATTATCTAAGGTTATTTATCTATGTCTTCGATTCGACAAGTTCTTCCTATTGTCCTGAGTATCCAGATTACTGTAGCGGTCGGTCTCACGGGCTGGATTTCGTTTCAAAGCGGTGAACGCGCTGTCCAAAAGCTAACTCGTCAACTGTGTGAGAATTTAAATTTCCGCGTTGAGCAGCAAATTACTTCTTATCTAGAAGAGTCTGTACGAATTAACCAAGCCATGACAAATGCCCTTAGCAACGGCAGCGTTAATCCGAATGATATTAGTCAAGTTCAGAAAGATATATTTAATAAATTAAGAGAACTGAACACGCAAAACATCTTGTTTTATGGCAATGAAAGCGGAACTATGGTTGGTATAGAACGCAACGGCGACTCCAACTTTTTATTAAGGATTCGAGAAGACAACGACAATCCTAATCGTCCTACCTATGAACTCAGTAATAACGGGGTACGGGGAAAACTAGTCAAAACTGAACTAAACTATGACCATCGAAACCGTCCTTGGTATGTTGCTGCTAAGCAGTCTGGTAAGGCGATTTGGAGTTCGATATTTGTCAGTACTACTGACGGTGAATTAACTACCACCAAAGCTACCCCAATCTATAATTCTATTGGGGGGCTTCAGGGTGTAGTAGGCATTAATGTCTCGTTGAAACAAATTAAGCAGTTTATGCTCCAAACCCGTCCTTCAGAGCAATGGCATGTTTTCTTAGTTGAGGGTGATGGTAGTTTAGTAGCAGCTACATCTGAAATGCCAATCTTTGAGAAAAATGGCGCTACAACTAAGCGTTTTGAAATTTCCCAAAGTAAAGATATTCGACTACAAGATGCAGGTCTGGCTATTCAAAAACAGTTTGGTGGATTCCAAAATCTCCAAGATTCACAGGTGGCAGAATTTGAGTTTAATGGTGAGAAATATATCGTTAGTACACATAAATTGAATAAAGGCTTGCAGCTAGATTGGTCGGTTGGAATTATTGTGCCAAAGTCAATATTTATGCAAGAAGTTGATGCGAATAATCGAACTACTCTAGTTATTATTGTGATTATGCTAGGTGCTACTATTTTGATTGGTTTGGCAATTTCGTCATGGCTACTACGTCCAATCAAAAATCTGATGAAAGCAGCTAAGGAAATTGAAGAAGAATCTTTTGACCCTGAAGAGTTAACATCAGTTGCTCAGCGCAAAGATGAATTGGGACAAATGGCGCGGGTATTTCAAGAAATGGGAAGTACTATTGCTGAACGTCAAAATGGGATGAAAAGCCAACTGCGTAAACTTCGGGAAGAGAAGGATGAAGCCAAAAAGATGGCGATTGCTTCCCAAATGGGACAAGGCGATTCATTGCAATCTATTCTAAACCGATCAAGAGCCGCTCGACATAAGTAGAGTAACGATCCCCCCAGCCCCCCTTTATAAGGGGAGTATTAAATTCTTCCCCCTTATAAAGGGGGATTGAGGGGGATCTCTTAGAGCTTTTGACCGCAGAAAGCAATTCTTAAATGATTTTAAAGCTATACCAAATAAGCGAAACCTAGGAAAATACGGCGATGACAGCAAATCAAATTGGCTTAGAGATGCCTCAAAAAGAACTAAATCTTAAAATTGGTTCTGAAAAAAATTCTTTTCCAGTCGTTGTTATTAATGACAGTGATCAATTTGCTAGCTTTCAAATTGATATAATTCCATCGGGAATAGATGTTCAAGATGTTAACTATGAGTGGTTTACGGTCTCTCCTGATGTAAGTGTGAAGATTCCTCCTGGAGACTTAGTGGAATTTGTGGTTTCGATCATCGAAACCCCGATTTCAGGTTTTACTGGAATCATGAATATTACAGTAAGAGTCTTTTCGATTGAACTGCGCGAAGAAAATCGAGCTGTAATGCGAATTATCTTGGAAGAAGGAGCAGGGCGATCGCACTTAGATTTAGATGCACCTTTTTATAAGATCCAAGCTACGCCCCTCGAAGATATAGAAATTCCAATTTTGATTGGAAACCCTAGTAAACAGAATACAAATGTCACCTTAACCTGTCATGGTCTACCTGATTCATGGCTACCAAAAGGGAATATCCAGCAATTCCCACTAAAGCCAGGGGCAAAATTTAAAACCACATTTTTATGTAAGCCCCCCTTTGACCATGAAGCGATCTCCCAACTTTATAATTTTACTGTAGCTGTTTCGCATACTAATGGCTCACCCTCTGAGTCTCAATGCACTTTGGAGGTTTTACCAAAAGGTTCTCTAGAATTTCTCTGTTCTCCCAAAAAACAAATAATTCCTTCTAATCGACCTTGGACATCATGGTGGAAATTTTGGCAGTCATCACCAGCTATATTTACTTTAATTGCTGATAATGCTAGTAATCTGCCTCAAAAAATTGATTTTGAAATCGAAAATGTTCTGACTAGTGATTATTCAGAATTTTCCTTTGAGATTTCTCCTAATGAAGCTACTGTTGAACCGTTCAGTAAGACAGAACTAATTCTGGAAATCAATAAATCTCGATCTTGGTTTGCTAAAGTCCAGAAATTGTATTTATTTGTTAAAGCTAATTGGCAAGACCCTAGAGTTAATACGGTTGACGAAATTCAAGCCGTTGAAGTAGTCATTAAACCAGTAATTCCAATGATTTTGGTGGTGATTTTGACATTGCTGATGTTAATTCCCACTTGGTGGCTATCATGGCTCAATCCTAACAATCCTTTCCCTCCCCATAAAGGTGCAGTTACTTCAGTACAGTTTGATGGCACTGGTACATATGGAATTAGTAGCTCCAATGATCGGACAATGCGTAAATGGGATGTAGAAGGCTTCTATGTGCAATGGGTCAATCAAGATCTAGGATCTATTGGCGAAGCCCAAAAAGCAATTCGAGTAGCTCGTTTCCGCCCAGTTAATAACGATCTTGTGGCAGCAGGATTGGAAAATGGCGAAATTCAAATTTGGGATGCTCACAATATAGGCAAGAGTCCTTTAGCTACATTTAGTAATCAGTCAGATGATCGAGTTTTTGACTTAGCCTATACGCTTGATTCTCGAACACTTTTTAGTGGTCACGGGAGTGGTACTGTCTTGCGCTGGGATCTCCAAAATTTATTCACCAACCCACCAACTCAGCCTAGTCAAATCAAAAAATTTGATTTTGCAGTTACTTCGATCGCTTTAGTCGGTAAAGATGACAGCACATTAGCGATCGCAGGTCGATATAACCAACTTGTACTCTGGAATTGGGTTAAAGATACTGTAAAAATAATTTCCTATCCTAAATTAGGTAAACAAGAAGAAAAGGGTGGACAGGATGATTATATCCAGAGCATCTCAGCTACCGATCGCAAACGGAGTCTGCTCGCGACTGGAGATAATCAAGGCTATATTTCTGTTTGGGATTTGAAGACTTGCTTACAAAGCGATCGCCCCTGTGAAATGATGGATGGATGGGAAAATGCTCATCATGGCAAGCCTGTGCGATCGGTAGCGTTTAGCGATGAAGGTTGCTACTTAGCGAGCGGTGGAGATGACAAGGAAGTCAAGCTATGGATGCTGACTGGTAATGGCAAGCGCGTCTCTAGTTTTATTAATGGTAAGACATTAGAAGTGAGACCGTCTAATGTTAATGCCGTTGATATCCACCTAACTAACAAGGATGTTTTGACCATGACTGGTACTGCGATCGGTCGAGTAGTTGGTCAACAATCAGAACGACTTTTTAATCTTGGCTGTGACCAAAGGTAGTGCGGCGGGCTACGCCCATATCACTACTGTTGGGTTTCATCTCGATCGCTATAACAGTGCTGTATTTTTGTTTTTTACGCGATCGTAAAGTACTTCCATCGTTTCGATAAATGAACTGTCTTTATGCCAAAAAGGTGGGTTGTCACCTTGCTTTTTGATTGCGATCGCTGACACACTTGCGGGAGTAGCAAAGGGAATCGACTGTGGTAAGCGCTTTTGTCCTTGCCAAAATTGTTTCAGGGTTGGGACTTCTTTGATTGCTGCGGTTTGTGGTCTAGTGAAGTAAGAGTTGGCTGATTCTGGCTCAAGAGTGCGATCGCCTAATTCCGAAGCAAGCGCTTTACCAAGAGGAGATTTAGCTAGTTCGGCTTGCAATGCTTCCTTGGATATGCCACGCATCTCGAATAACAAAAACGGATCTTGATCCATTTCGCCCGACAGTCGGTAACATAGCCCCGCAATATGTTTACAAGGATTGGAATAATCGGGACAAGAGCATTCTGTATGAAAATCTTTGCGAC
>JANNDZ010000016.1:0-8184 GCA_031378395.1 Pseudanabaena sp. OTE_75_metabat_487_sub | reverse complement strand
CGGCAACCACCAAAATCCTAACGCGATCGCCTGACTGAGCAAGTCTTTCGGCAATACCAATATTGAGATTCTGCACATTTACAGTACCGCCCTGCACGTTAATACCAATTTTTTCAGCTAAGGGATCGGTCATAATGTTTAAATTGCTAACTATCACATTATCGTTAGATTTAGAGATAATTACAAGTACTTAGTATTTAGCGATTTAGTAACTTTGTTTGAGGTGATCGCCCCACCATCAAACACCTAAAAAAGCCTAAGAAAAGCCCTGTCTTATAAACGAAAATATTATGAATAGAACCTCGCAAACTGACTGGACAAGAATTGATGCCATGAGCGATGAAGATATCGATACCTCCGATATACCACCATTGACAGAAGCCTTTTTTGCTAAAGCACAATTGCGACAACCGTAGAAGAAGATAACAACATCCGTGCAACTCGATCCTGAAACTTTCGCATGGTTCCAAGAGCAAGGAGATAGCGCTCAACAACAAATGGCGATAGCCTTAAAAATCTATGCAGAAGCACACAAGTCTTATTATCCACATGTAGAAACAATTCGGTAGCGATCACCAACTTACCAATACAAATAGTGATTAATCCATAATTGCACTCTTATTCAAAGCAATAAGCTGCTTGAACTTGTCGTTGTCTAACTCCGTGAGCCAAGACTCATCCGCACCGACGATCGCACCCGCGAGTTTCTTTTTGTCCTCAATCATTTGATCGATACGCTCCTCTAGGGAGCCGATGGTGATGAATTTATGGACGAATACATTTTTCTTTTGTCCAATCCGAAAGGCGCGATCAGTGGCTTGGTCTTCGACGGCGGGATTCCACCAGCGATCGAAGTGGAAAACGTGATTTGCTTTGGTGAGTGTGATGCCGACACCGCCAGCCTTGAGCGAGAGAATGAATACCGAAGGCTCAGTTTCAGGATCTTGAAACTCCGTAATCATGCGTTCGCGTTTATCGCGATTTGTGCCGCCATGAATGTAGTAGGTGTTGTAATGCAGCTTTTGACGAATGTATTTTTCCAGCGCTTCACCGATTTCGGTAAATTGCGTAAAGACTAAGAGACTTTCTCCTTCAGAAACTGCTTCTTCAATCATTTCTGACAGGCGACCGAGTTTATGCGATCGCTCAGTTGTGAAGTCGCTACCATCCTGCAAAAACTGGCGCGGATGGTTACAAATTTGCTTCAGTTTAAGCAATGTCGAAAGAATTAATCCTTTACGCTGAATACCTTCGACTTCATTGAGTTGTTTCTCTACGTCTCTAACCACTGCTTCATAGAGCGAGGCTTGCTCCTTGGTGAGGTTGGTATAGAGCTTTTGTTCGATTTTGTCGGGTAAGTCTTTGATAATTGATTGATCAGTTTTGACACGCCGTAAAATGAATGGCTCGACTAGTTTTTTGAGAACACCAGATTGAATCTGGTCATTATTCTTTTGAATGGGAGTTTCAAAGGATTTTTTAAACTGGGCTTCTTTACCCAAGTACCCAGGGTTAAGGAAATTGAAGATTGACCACAAGTCTAACAGTCGATTTTCTACGGGTGTACCAGTGAGGGCGAGGCGATGCTTGGCTTCGAGTTTGAGAATCGCCTTAGTTTGAGCAGCTTTGGGATTTTTGATGTTTTGCGCTTCATCAATCACAATCCGATGCCAGTTCATGGTGCTAAACATGGCTTCATCTTTACGAATCAGCGTAAAGGAAGTAATAATCAAATCATGGGTTTGGCAAATATTTTGAAAAGCTTGAGCATCTTGGATGCGATCGCTACCATGATGGACGATCGCCCGTAAATGTGGTGCAAACTTCTCGATTTCTTTTTGCCAACTGCCAACCACAGATGTGGGGGCAATCAGCAGCGTTGGTGTGAGGATGAGCGCTGATTCTGTGTCAACAAAATCAGCAGTTTTCTTGCCTTTGGTAGTTTTAGTCGTCTTCTTGGTTTTAGACTTTTCTGGAGATGGATTATTTTCAGCTCTCTCATTTACCAGTCGAGCGATAATCTGCACCGTTTTACCCAAACCCATATCATCGGCAAGACAACCACTTAAGCCGAGATTTTCGAGATATTGCAGCCATGCTACGCCGCGTCTTTGATATTCGCGCAAAGTGCCATTCAGTTGTGGCGGATTATCCACTGGCTCAAATTGCTGCTTATCTTGTAACTTTGCTAGCATCTCGGCAAGAGTACTTTCGCGATCGACTTCCCAATCAGGATCAGTGGCAGTTAACTTCATCAAGTCAATCAGACTCATTTCAGTTTTACCCTGTCCTTGCTGTTGCCAGAAGGTGAGCATCTCCTGCATTTTGTCGCGATCGAGTTCCATCCATTCGCCGCGAAACTTGACTAGCGGCGATTTTGCATTAACTAGCTGTTCCCATTCTTTGACAGAGATGGATTCATCACCGATCGCTAATTCGTACTGGTATTCCACAAGCTGCTCGAAACCAAAGTAGCTCTTGGCTTGCGTCTTGCTGCTAGTTGCTTTTTTACCCGATCCTTTGAGGCGCATTTTTGCCCTGCGTCTTCCCACAGGTGTCCACCAAGCTGGCACAACGACTTTGTATCCAGCATCTTCCAAAATCCAAGCTGATTCCTTCAGGAATTCAAAAGCTTGATCGAGATCGAGACTTAATCCAATTGGGCAATCGGTTTCTAAGCCTTCCCAAACTGGATTATAGATTCTTGCCGAATAGCCCAGATTTAGCAATAGATTTTGCTCAAACTCTTTGCCAAATTGCTTTTCCATTGCCTTCTTTTTTGCAGCCGTCATTGTCCAATAATCAGCTAGAGGCAATTTGAGAGAAGGATCTTGTTTTGGTGAAACCTGAAATTGTAACTGCCAAGGTTCTTGCTCTTTTAAAGGTGCTTGAAGTTGAAAACAAAGATAAAAAGCAGAATCTGATTGTGTGCGAATAATTTTTTGCCGCCATGCTTGCCATTGTTGATACTCTTCTAATGCTGCATCGCCAGCAATCATCGGATCGCCAAAGCGATCTTCAGAAAAATCTAAACCTCTGTGCAGTAAAGAATCAAATACTTGCTTATCAAATTGAGCAGTCGATGGGGTGTGGGTAACAATACTATGCAGCAATGATTCGGAGAAATGCTGTAATAGGGTAATGCGATCGCCAAATAGTGGTTGTCCAGCAGGTTCACTAAATCCTGAAACACAGACAAGGGGCATATATTCCACATACTGATGTAACTCTTCTTCGTATTTCTCAGAAACAATCTCCCAAGCAGGATAAATCTCAAATTTTGGTGCTTGGTTAGTTTCTTTCTTGGACTTCGTAGAAGTTTTTGCCACAGTTTTAGTGGATTTGGTCGCTTTAACTTCAAGTTCTCGATATTTAAAAGCGGGAATATATTGATCCTTAAGAATAATCTGTTTAAAGGCTTGGGTGTAGTGATACCAAAATAGTAAATCGGAGCCTAATTGCACCTCAACAAGATTGTTAATCGCGATGAAATGTAAGTCATTCAGCAACTTAACAATGTTAATGGCGCGGCGGTAGTTGTAGCCACTGATTTTGATAGGTGTAGTCACTTGATAACAATCAACTTGCCAATACTGGAGGTCAAAACTTTCAGGACTCTCAATCTCTAAATATCTTGCTGATTCGAGGGATGGCAAGGGCTTATTTTCACTGGTTGGCAAGAGAAAATATTTTGGAAAGATAATTTGCTCTCTAGGAAAATTTTTTCTGACATGAGGATTCGTTATTTCTTGCAGCAGGTCATCTTTAATCGCCAAATCATTATAGAGAAATGATTTTAAATCTGTATCAGTAAGACTAGCAGGATGTTTTACGTTTGGTGGCTCAGGTGCTGTTGTCGCCTTAGACGATTTGCGTTTGGTCGTAGCGATCGCCTTAGTTTCTGTTGTCTCTATCCAAATATAAAAATTGCCAGTTTGGATAAAGTCACTACTATGATCGGGTATCCAAGTGCCATGCAGGATTTTCATAAAATTTCTCGACTCGGCTGATGCGAAAGCCAATGAATTTGATACAGTCTATCTAATCAAATATATACCGAAACTTATTCATTTATTTGTCTAGGGAAAGGAACAAATTCAAAGTTCTTGCATTCAACGTATTAAGAATATTTAGTTTGATCGAAAACTGTTGAATATTTTCAAAAGACATCTGAGCTAAAGATGAAATCATGAATACAACAACGCAGTCCTCAATCCAAAGACAAAGGAATAAGATTCCTGATTTTAAAAATGCCAGTTTATTCGCGATCAAAGCTAATATCTTCCGTCTGAGAAGAGCGATCACTAATCTAATTCATCCTGTTAGTACTCATACGAAAGGCGATCGCCTTTCAGCACAAAATGTCATTGCTGAGTCCATTACTCCACTATGGACTAGTGAATTAGCCTCTGAGCAAGAATTGCTAGCGGGGAAAATCCATAACCTGAGAATAGCAATCAAAAATATTAATGGAATCGAAATACAACCCCACAAGGTATTTAGCTTCTGGAAGCAAATTGGGAAACCTTCTCAATGGAAAGGTTATATGAAAGGACGCGAGATTCGGCAAGGTTGTATTATTCCTAGTATTGCTGGTGGTTTGTGTCAACTATCTAATGCCCTCTACAGTATCGCCTTAGATGCAGGCTTTGAGATTGTTGAACGTCATGCACATACCCAAGTTATTTCAGGTTCTTTGGCTGAAGTTGGCAGAGATGCGACGGTGTTTTGGAACTATGTGGACTTAAGATTTAAAGTAAATCGCGCAGTGAGAATCGAGGCATATCTGACGCATAACTCATTGATAGTTCGACTCAAAGGTGAGCAAGGTAATTATCCAACGGGGCAAGTAGATACTCAAGAGCGAGAGAAGATTGGCGATCGCCACAATTGTGTAAGTTGCCAAGTTAGCTCTTGCTTTAGAAATATTCCCCATAGCAATATGCGTTCAGATTTTGGCAAGACAGCCTTTCTAGTTAATGAGTATTGGATTGAATACGATCGCTATATGCAATCGCAAAGATCAAGCCATGATATTTTGGGCATTCCACTTGATGGTCATCGATTTCACAAGAATAACTATAAATGGACTCAAAATGGATTCGCTAAGGTTAGTAAGGCGACATTTACAACTTTAATGAGAGCTTGGGAATCCAGAAATTTACCAGTGCAGGGGAGTTCTCTACAAAGTACGTTGCTGAAATATGATCAGAAATTAGCCAAGGACTTCGCAGCTTTGCTGACTTATGATGTCATGCATGTTGTGGTGATGCAAAATCTACTCCCTTGGTTATGGCAAATGGGAGTTTTGCAGGGTAGAACTTTTGATGTATTGATGACAAGATTGCCCATTGATATTTTGCAAGAGCGCTTAGAGTTAGCCCATAGATTGCATCCCGAAAGTCATACTTTGAGAGATTTTAGAGCAAGTGAGATATTCGCAAGAATTGAGCGTCAAGCTCTACAGCAAGCAAATAAAATCATTACGCCACATACTGAAATAGCTAGCCTTTTCGAGGATCAGGCTGTTCTTCTAGATTGGCACATTCCAGAAATTAAAGCATTTCCTACTAAGGGTAACAAAATCTTATTTCCTGCTTCTACAATTGGCAGAAAAGGAGCTTATGAAGTTCGTGAGGCAGCAAGAAAGCTAAACCTAGAATTAATTGTGCTTGGGAATAATTTGGAAGGCGATGATTTCTGGAAGGATGTACCGATTTGCAAAGCAAATCGTCAGGATTGTCTTGATCAAGTTGGATTGGTGATTCTGCCTGCATTTGTAGAGCATAATCCGCGAATACTACTAAGGGCGATCGCCTGTGAAATTCCCGTAATTGCTTCATCTGCTTGTGGACTAGGTAATCTTAGGGGAGTGACAAATATTCCAGTAGATTGTAATCCTAGTAGATTAACAGAATTAATTACAAACCCAAACCCGTAAGGTTGCGCCCCGCAAGGGCACAACCTTACGGGTTTGGATAATTTATAGATGTTTCTCAAGAGTTGCACTATATTCTGCATAGGTCTTGACTCCGATCATTGTCTCGACTAATTCTTCGGACTTAAAGAATAAAACCGCAGGAATACTCTTTAATCCAAATTCCTTGGCTAAGGCTTTATTTCCATCAATGTCTAATTTCGTCACTGTAGCGCGATCGCTATAATTTTCCGCCAATTGATCGATGAATGGAGCAATTACCTTGCAGGGCCCACACCAAGTCGCGGTACAGTCAACGACGAGTAAAGATGTCGTTTTGCGGAGGTTTTCAAATTCAGTTTGGTCTTGAATAAAAGTTGCTGTATTCATATTTATTTCTTTTTATTGTTTTTAATCGGCAATTAAGTTTAACTTGAGTTTGATATATGGGTTTATGCTTTTAGTCTGCAATTGATAGCAGGCATACTACGCAAGTTCTAACAACCGTGACATCATACACCGATATATTGCATCGATAGCTTGATTAACTCCATAAAGATAAATGGCAACGTGGAACGTGGAGCATCACCCTTTATCTTTGTGGGGTTTTCTTTGCGAAAATGGAGACAACTATTTAGATAGTCCTAAAAAGGAAAGGATGGGGGAAAATGTTTAGATAGTTGTTAAAAAGCAAAGTAATGACAGAAGCAAGACCAACTTGTCCATCCTGCCAATCTATTTCAGTAGTAAAAAACGGAAGTACACGCCATGGGAAACAAAATTATAAATGTCGTGATTGTGATCGCCAATTTGCAGAAAATCCTCAGTGGCAGAGAGTCTGCGAGCGTATATACGACAATTATGAGCTTCTAGAGCGACTACTACTAGAAAAGATCCCCTTAGCTGGAATAGCCAGAGTACTCAAAGTGTCAGAACGATGGTTGCAGACTTAGGGACGTGCGGTTAAATAATGTACCAAAAAAGTAAATCCGAAAATATGAGGCTCCGTTAATTTAGTGGTACTTTATTTTCTTGCCCGTCCCTTACGTCAATGATAAACACGAAAATGTTGTTCAACAGCTAGAGGTAGAACCTAAACCCAAACGTCGATAGACCGTACAGATGGATGAACTATGGTCTTTTGTAGACAACAAGGGCAATAAACAGTGGGTATGGCTTGCCATTGAAGCTGAAACTCGTGAAATTGTTGGTTGCTATATTGGTGATCGCTCTGGCGATTCAGCTCAGAAGTTATGGCAATCGTTGCATGCCGTCTATCGCCAATGTGCAGTTATTTACACTGATTTCTGCCTGTCTTATCCAGTCGCTTTACCCAGCAAACGTCATAGGGTTGTTGGTAAAGAAACGGGAAAGACCAACTATATTGAGAGATTAAACTGTACATTGCGCCAACGAGTATCAAGACTGGTTAGTGTTTCACATTTGTTGGAAGGCTCAATGGGAATGAATAGAAAAATCGTATCTATTGATAAACAAACCGATGACAATATCGTGCATCAGAATGGATTTAGAAAAGCAAATAGTCTTTCTAGCTAAACGCTTAATTCGAGTTCGCAAAGTTAAATGCTTGCGTTCAATTTTCTGAGTATTTTTCTTGCCGATTAGATGAGTGTGAGGGTCAAGAATTCTTTCGTATGCTCCCCAAGCATCCGTAAAGAATCGCTTGATTCCAAATGGTTTAAGGAGATCAACCAGTTTAACTAAAGCTTGATCTTGATGTGGTGCTAATACATAGGCTAAAACGTATCCACTTGTATGATCAATGGCATGCCATAACCATCTTTGCTGTTTTTTACTGCCAACAAAACTCCACATTTCATCCATCTCTGCTGATTCAACTTGATAAAGATCGACATCTACTGTCTCTACATCCAATTGCTCTAGTAATTTAGGATAGTTGACAACTTCTATATCTTCCTGCTTTTTTTTAATTCGTTGATCACTGTGGTGGGACTGATACCTAGTACTCTGCCTGTATCTCTGATACCACTGCCATTGATTGCCATCTCTGCGATTTGTTGTTTTACTGTTGCTAGATGACCTTTGTAGGTGTAATCGAGAATAAAAGTCTTGCGAGTACAGTTTTCGTTACGACATATGTATCTTTTTTTGCCTGTTGCACTTTGTCCATGTCTATGGATATCTACTCCTCCACAGGTTGGACATTCGACTGCTTCAAATACCATACTTTTTTTGCCTGTTGCAATTTTCAATTTAGTATCTTACAACAACTCTGAAACACTACC
>JANNDZ010000946.1:0-5620 GCA_031378395.1 Pseudanabaena sp. OTE_75_metabat_487_sub | reverse complement strand
TTAAAAGTGTTGCTTCGCAATACTTTTAATAAATCCAAAAATGTTGCGGTGGGCTTAGCCCACCGCAACATTTTTGGATCAATTATTCTGAATTGAGCGAAATAGCATGACTGATGTTTTAGTAATTGGTGGTGGCATTATCGGCTTGTCAATAGCGATCGCCCTTTCTCAAAGAGGGGCTAATGTCACTATAGTTGAGCGTGATCTATGTGGACGTGGTGCAACATGGGCGGCGGCGGGAATGCTAGCCCCTGAAGCAGAACGACTAGAAGGAGATCTTTTAGATTTTGGTATTCGTAGCCGAAAAATGTATCCGCAATGGATTGCGAACTTGATGCGCTTGTCTGGGCAAGACTGTGGCTATTGGTGCTGTGGCATAATTGCGCCCGTTTTAGAAGAAAGCGATCGCTATGCTATATCTAAACATCCTCAATATATCAACCGTGAAGAATCGCTTAAACGTCAATCTGGTCTAGGGCAATCTGTTGTCAGTTCTCTCTGGTTGCCAGAGGAAGGACAAGTCAATAATCGTAAGCTCGCGCAAGTATTACTCGCAGTAGCGCGATCGCTTTCAATCAAGATTTTGGAAGGAACGACAGTTTATCAAATTGGGCGCGATCGCGATCGGGTGACGCATCTCGATACTAGTGCTGGTAGATTGCAAAGCGATCGCTATGTTCTCGCAACAGGTGCATGGACACGATCGCTATTGCCTTTGCCGATTAAACCCATTAAAGGGCAAATGCTTTCAGTGTTTGATGGCGATCGCAAATTGCAAAAGGTAATTTATGCGCCAAGTTGCTATATCGTGCCGCGCCAAGATGGAACGATTGTGATCGGTGCAACGGTTGAAGACAATGGTTTCTCGCAGGGCAACACGGCATCAGGGATTGCGCAGTTATTAAATAGAGCCATTTCGGTATATCCTGCGATCGCTGATATGCCGATCATCGAGACATGGTGGGGATTTCGTCCTCATGCTCCCAATGAGATTCCACTTTTAGGAGCAAGCGATTATGAAAATTTAGTTTTGGCGACTGGTCACTATCGTAATGGGATTCTCTTTGCCCCGATTACAGCTAAGCTGATTACAGATTTTATCGTTGATGGCATAAGCCTAGAGGTTTTTAACGATGTCTAGAAAACAAAAAAAGTAGGGGCAATTCATGAATTGTCCCTACTTTTTTTTGTCACTGGGGAGATTATTCAGACTTCGCAATTACATTCTTATAAGTTCCATCCAGAACTGATAAAGCTGCTACATATTGCGGATCTTCACTCGTTCCAAGCTGTTTACGAGTAATTGGCTCTGTCAGTGCAACTTCTACATTGGGAATAATGCCGCGCTTATGGATATTGTGATGCAATGGAGTTTCGTATTTAGCGATCGTCACTGCCAAACCTGCGCCATCTTCTAATTCATATAGAGATTGAATTAAGCCCTTACCATAGGTCTTTGTTCCTACAAGCTGAGCGCGATCGTTTTCTTGCAAAGCACCAGCCAGAATCTCACTAGCACTAGCGCTACCACCATCAGTCAGCACCGCTAAAGGATCGGACGTAATCGCGTCGCCTTTGGCTTCAAAACTCTCCTGCACTCCATGCCGATCAACGGTATAAACCACAGTTCCTTCAGGAATCCACATCCGCGCGATCTGTAAACCTGCATCAAATAGCCCCCCAGGGTTACCACGCAAATCGAGAACATAACGATCCGCACCTTCAGCTTCAAATTTCTTCAGCGTCTTTTCCATATCCGCAGAGGCATTACCATTGAACTGATTTAAGCGGATATAGCCGACTTTATGATTTGCTTCTTGATTGAGCTTGGCAATGATTGGCGTAACCGCAATGCGATCGCGTTTAATTACCACATCCAGTTTTTCTAAACCCTTACCATCCGCCAGCGCCCTTTCTAGACTCAGCTTGACCTCAGAGCCGATCTTGCCTCGCATTCTGGTCGCACATTCATCAAGACTCAAGCCCTTAGTTGGAATGTTGTCGATCGCTACAATGCGATCACGCGATCGCACACCCGCAGCATCCGCAGGCGAACCTTCGATTGGCGAAATCACGGTGACATTATTGTCAGGCTCATCGACAGCGATTTGTAGACCCACGCCTGTTAACTCGCCCGATGTGCTGGTTTGCATACTTTTAAACTTGTCAGGCTCTAGAAACCTTGTGAACGGATCGTCTAATGTGGCAAGCATTTCCCTAATTGCGGTATAGGTATCCTCTCTACTGTTGAATTTACGGTTAATAAACTGGCGGCGCACTTTGTACCAGTTTTGATGATTAAAATCAGCGTCTACGTAAGAACGGTTGACGATCTGCCAGACATTAGTCAGAAATTTTTGCTCTTGTAAATAGTCCGTCACCGCAGCATTTGCTCCACCCATGCAGAAAAACTGCACGACGATCGCTACTAAACTAATTACGAGCCAAGACCAAATACGACGCTGTTTTATCATGCTGTCTATGCAAACTTTTTTATATAAAAATATTTTCTCTATCCTAACTAATCTAGCTTTCTTCAAGCCAGATTTCCCGTTTTTTAGTACCTAAGACACAGAAACCCATAAATTAGAGATGGCACTTTATGCCCCCTTTAATTTATGGGTTTTCTCAAATGCAGCATTGGCGAAAATTTCAGGCAGCGCTAATTTTTTATACTTGTTTGCCTTTACGTCCAAAAGGAATACTGGATTTTCGGGGAATTGCTCTCTATGCACCACTGATCGGCATTTTGCTCGGCAGCGCGATCGCCTCTTTCGATTTTGGGTTAGGACTAATTAAACCTGCACCAGAATTTATATATCTGCGATCGCTTCTCACAATTTTATTAGGATTACTAATCACAGGTGGTTTACATCTCGATGGGGCGATGGACACTGCAGATGGACTTGCCGTCACCGATCCTAGTCGTCGCCTTGAGGTGATGGCAGATAGTAATACTGGTGCGTTTGGCGCGATCGCAGGAATCACGATTTTGTTATTAAAAGTTGTCGCTCTCGCCGCAATTAAGGATCAGCGATTTTGGATTTTAACCAGCATTTGGGCTTGGGCAAGGTGGGGACAGCTTCGCGCGATTATGGCTTATCCCTATCTCAAAGCGATCGGCAAGGGCAAATTTCATCAAGAGGATTTACATCATTGGCAAGTATGGCTAGTCGCGATTTTATTAACAGTGAGTAATTTTGCGATCGCTTATTTTTACAACTCAATTTATCTGGGTATTGGTTTAACGGTAATTGGTTTTAGTTTTTCTTGGCTAATTGGTGCATGGCTCAACCGTCAACTCGGTGGACAAACTGGCGATACTTATGGTGCGATCGTGGAGTGGACTGAGGCGCTAAGTTTATGTGCGATCGCCTACCTATAAAATAAAGTAGGATTCTAATTTAATATTTGACATTGAGCAAAATGTTAGCCAAACTTAAAGTTCAACACTACAAGAGTCTCTTTGATACCGAAATCGACCTCGAACCACTAACAGTCTTTATCGGTCCAAATGGCTCTGGCAAATCCAATATTTGCGAATCTTTAGTTGTATTATCTGGTTTTCTTCAGAGATTTACTAACACTGATTTTCTTCAAAAGATTAGAGATAATGTTGCTGTTACTACTTACATCAAAGATTTTTTTACGCAATCCTTGCAATCTATAAGTAAGAATCAACCAAGTATTGAATCTAAATTTTGGCATGGCAAATTAGATTTTCTTTTTTTTAATGTAATTACTCTAAAAGAAAATGAGGATCAACATTCAAAACTTGTAGAACTTTCAGTCAGTTTTAACTACCAACAACAAAATATTGTAATAAATCTTTTAGAAAATGGGGTTAACAAGTTGAAAGTGGAAGATTCATGGATATACCCATTGAAAAATTTGATTTCTAATGATTATCCAGATTCACCCATAGCTGATGATTTGCGTAAAATTTGCATTTACGATTTTGCTCCATTTAATTTGGCTAATGAGGTTCAATCAGAAGGTAGTATGGAGAGGACTGGGCAAGGAATTGCTTATGCTTTAGCTGATATTTTATTCAGTAATCGTAAAAGTTTTGATGAGTTGGAAGAACGTCTAAGAATTCTTGTTCCTAATATTCAAAGAATCTCATTGCTTCGTGGTAAAGATCAAACTTTCTCATTACAATTGGTAGATAAATATTCGGAAAACCCTATTCCTGCTTCTGATATATCTGATGGAACGCTTAGGATATTAGCGTTTCTGACTGCGTTGTACCAACAAGATACTCCTAGCATTATCTGTTTTGAAGAAATCGAGAATGGTGTACATCCTTGGTTGCTGCACAAAATGATGGAACTTTTAAAACTTGTTTCCACAGAAGGGATTACAGGTAAACCAGTTCAAGTATTGATTACAACGCATTCACCTGTATTACTAAACTATGTTGAACCGCATCAAGTTCGCGCCGTGGAACTCGACAATGAAGGCAAAACTCAAGTTCATAATTTACCCACAGATTCCGTCCGTTTTCAAAAAGCGCTAGAAGCCTATGATGGCTCTCTTGGTGAGCTTTGGTTTACCAATCAATTTGGAGGGAATCCAGCATGAATCGTCCGATTCGGATTGGGCTAATTGCTGAAGGAGAAACAGAGCTTGGCGCAAGTATTCCATACATCAACCCAGAAGATGGTGGAAAAATTATCGAAAGGTCTACAGAAGGAGCTTTGCATACTCTGATTAGACGAGAGCTTCAAGACATTGGTTTAGATTGTGACTTTGTGCAAAGACATCCAACTATAAAAGAAAGCGGAAAGCGGAAAAGAAAGACTGGACACCCTGTTTTACAACCAAAATATCTTGCACAAGTAGTCAGTGTCTGGAAACCTGAAGAAGTTGATATGATTGTAATTGTGGTTGATGCCGATGACGTTTTGCCTAAGAGACAGCATGATTTAGAACTTGCTTTAGCTAAAATTCGTAGTAATCATTTAGATGTTGATGAAAAAGAAATTAGCGATCGCAGTGCTGGTGGATTAGCAATTAGAAATTTTGAAACATGGTTACTTGCCGATACCCAAACTGTTTCAAGGATTTTAGGTGTAGAGATTGAAAAGCTGGAAAACTTAGAGGATTTAGAAAATACAAAAGAAATTTTAGAAGGTGCGATCACTCAATCGACCTATCTTGCTGAGAATACCAGTAATCAACGCCCACTAAAGATTCGTTGGAATTTGGCTAATGATATAGATTTAGCAGTTATTAAAACTCATTGCCCAAAAGGATATGCGGTCTTTACTCAAAATCTAATAAGCGCTGTAAAAGCAGTTGATGTAATGAACTAAGGTGATGAGATTATGCGCGATCGCGTATTTGAGTTAGTCTTATGGAACTCTCTATCCTATTGCTATAATTTTTTAGACTTGAGCCATTCTCTGACAACTACTTCCGCAGGACGTGCTTGGTTATCCACTTGATAGTTCATTTTTTGCATTTCTTCATTAGATATTAAGCCCGTTAACTGGTTGATGGATTCTCGAACTTCTGGGTGTTTCTGCAAAATTGCTTGATTAAAAATAGGAACGGCTTGATAGGGAGGGAAATAGCTTTTATCATCTTCCAAAATAAATAAATCTAAAATAGGAAT
>JANNDZ010000085.1:0-2690 GCA_031378395.1 Pseudanabaena sp. OTE_75_metabat_487_sub | reverse complement strand
AACAACAGAATCTTTCTCTCGAGGACATACGATATTAACTATACATTATCGATTAATATTGCCAACGACTAAATTCAGATCAGAGATATCAGCTTGGCTCTGTGTATCAGTTAAATATTCTCGTTGGATATTGCGATCGCCTTCTGAAACAACAGGAACGTTAGCTTGTCTTTGTCTATCAGTTAAAGATTCGCGTTGAATATTGCGATCGTCTTCTGAAACATTAAAAATATCAATTTGGCTCTGTGTATTTACTAAAGATTCACGCTGAATATTGCGATCGCCTTGTAAAAGACTATCTACATTAGAGATATCAGCTTGTCTTTGTATATCAGTTTGAAGAGGTTCTGAAGCATCTATATCGGTTAAAGGTTTTCGCCGAATATTTTGAATAGCTGTATTGCTTGTAGGAATATTTGCAGATTGTTTAGGCTGTGGCTTACGTTGGAGATTGCTTCTTGCAGAGAGCGACTTAGATTGGATATTTGGTGGACTTGATGCCTGCTTGTCAGCAGTAGATAGTGGCGCTGATTGTAACGGTTGATCAAAAAAAGGTGAATCTGCAAAGGAATCATCAACAGCACCAAAATCATCATTAGCACCCAGATTGTCAGGATTAAATAATGACACGGCTCCTAGAGGATAAATGAATTTCGGTTGTAAAAATGACTGCCCCAGCGATCGCGGCACAAGCAAAGGAGAATGATTACCTAATGGAATACCATCGGGTAAATCATCATTCGCAGCAAAAGTAGTTGTCGTATTTTCAGTCACGGCTTAAGAACTAGGGAAAGAACCAGACGAATCTCTTGCAACAACAGTCGCCACCCCGCCGCCTTCAAAAGCTACAGTCAAACCTTCAAAAGCTAGCTTCAACTCTTCAATAGCCACAGCATTACCATCCGCCTGAAGTGATGGCGCTGACCAGCCCACAGGAACCGCCCCAATCAATGTCCAGCATTGCCTTACGTCACCTGATTGATTAAAAAGTAAAATTCGGATGTTTCTTCTGCGGTTAGTTGTGGCAGTAAACCATCTCCAGAAGCTTAAGTCATTAGTGACACCATGCTTAAGTGTTACTTCCGTAAAAGAAGTCTGTTTGAGTAATATGCGTTGTTGATCGTTAACGCCCCCTTCAGAAAAAGTGTCTACTTCCACCTTGGCGCTTAATCCTGAGCATTCTGTGAACCCTGCCACAATTGTCGCAGTAGGATACATTTCTACATAAAAATGATTAGTTGTAACGTATGATGCTGCTCTGGGAAACCCACTACTGTTAGTCATAATCTCCCCTCATAGTTTCGACCAAGACGTTCTCTTTGTTGACGTAGATCTTCAGTAAGTAGCTCATAAACGCGATCGCTGAGTAATCTGATTTGCAAAGGCTCTTGTAAAACTTTGGCAGCAACCTTAGCAAGTTCGGCACGTTCTTTTGGTTCGTCAGAATATTTTCCCATCAACGATTTACCATGTATAAGTAAACGTATATCCAATCGTATATCATATCCTCCTCATATTATACATTGGTTGCTAGACGTATTATGCCAAAGCGCTAAATGGCGTAGCCATAAACAAAAAAGTGAGTGACGATGGGAAGCATCGTCACTCACTTTTTTGTTTTTTATTTGATTGGAAATTTTAGAGGGATTAGTCCAGTTTGCTTAAGTAGGTTTTGGGCTTCTTCAGTTCGCATGATCGAGACAAAACGCTCAGCGATCGGCAATCGGCGATTATCGCGGGTATAGACTACTGAAATGGGATACGCAAGGGGGTAGTTTTGATTGATGAAAGCATTGTAGTTTTGAATATAACTCCCTTTTTCATTACATAGATCAACGTTGGGTGTAATAGCAGAACCATTTGTCCAGACTAAAGGCGCGACGAAGGATCGATAATCATCAGCGATCGCAAGAGGATAGACTGAGCATTGCCCAAAAACCTGACTAATTGAGCCAAAGGAAATACTGCCAATATTGCGATCCTCAAAGTCTTGGATTACTTGCCGCAATGAATCAAAAATAGATAGCGAGGTGATCCTTCCATCTTTGATCAAACTTTGGAAGGCAGCGATCGCTGTTTTATCTTTCAAAACCCTTTTCTCAAATATTTTGACTGACTCATCATCTAGGGGCATAAAGAGCTTTACTTCTAAGTCTGGTCCCCCTAACTGTCGCCAATTAATAATTTCTCCAGTGTAGAGTTGGCGCAATTGGTCAAAGGTGAGTCTACCTTGTAGAGAAATTGGCAGGCTGTTATTACGTTGGGCATAACTAAACGCGACAAACACAGTTAAGCCATCGTAGGCAATATTTTGAGTAACAAAGTTACCATCAAGATTATCGGTCGCACTGGAAATAGCAAAGTCGGCTTGGTTAGATAGTAATTGAGCGATCGCGGACTGATTGGTAGTTCTATCAACATTAACAGGTCGATAGCTTAGTTGAAGTTTCGGCTGACGTTTTTGGAGTTCATCTTCGAGGGTCGAACCCTTAGCAATCAAATTATTTTGTAAAAGGCTGTAGTTCCAAGTGCCATTCTTATCAGATATATAGGTGAATTTGCCTTCAGGAATATCGGATATTTGGTTAATGCAGCAAGGGAAATTGAGGTTGGCAGCTTTGGGTGGTTGTGTTAACCAGAAATACAGCAAGAATAGTAGTAGTAATAGGAGCACTACGCCGATCGCGATC
>JANNDZ010000912.1:0-1668 GCA_031378395.1 Pseudanabaena sp. OTE_75_metabat_487_sub | reverse complement strand
CTCATAAGGGCGTGGCTAAAGTCAATCTTGTGGAGATCAATCGCTTGTAAATCGACTCCCACGAGAACAACGTTAGAAAATACTTTTTGCCCCATTCGATACTTTTGCAAAAATTCTTTAGCATCCATTAATTGATTAACCTTGGCAAAAGCCTACTAGTTATTGTACAAATAAGTTCTTAAAAGCTTTACTGAGTAGAGCTTTTAAGAACTTATGTAAATCAACCTTCAAATGAATCAAGATCTAATGCTGCTGAGCCACCCCGTTCTAGTTCAACCAACATCTGCCCTAGTTGCCGCCAAACGAGGAGAGCAATCCCGACGGTGATCGGAATCGCGACGATATAGCCAAATAGAGTCGGGAGACCAAATACTTCGAGTCCTGTTGACATGAAGACAGCAATGCTGATAGTCATGCCGAGATAGGGGACTTTGATGCTGGCACTTTTTAGTTCTAGCATGGTGCGAGAAGACTTGCTTCTTGACCAGACACTAACAAGATTGCGCAAAGTTACCTCAAACGATCGCCCACAAGCGAGTCCAGCAACAAGGGAAATGGCAAATAAGAAATATGGAGGATCAGCAGGAAAGTAGTAATTCACGAGATTGTATAAAAATTTTGAAGTGTGTTTTTAATATTAAGCCTAATAGTATGGCAAGGTACATAATCATATTTACTGATTCCAGCCTTTTGATTCCCCGAAAGCTCTTTATACCAATTCTCAAAAACCTTGCCAGGCTGATTAATATTTCAACAAACTAGCGATCGCAACTTATCTCAAATCAAACAGCGATCGCCTATCTGTGCCAGAAACGCTAAATGTTTAAAGCGATCGCCCCCTCATTACACAAACCAGCGATCGCAACTCATCTCAGAACAAACTGCGATCGCCTATCTGTGCCAGAAACGCTAAATGTTTAAAGCGATCGCAATTTACTTCCGTATCTAGGGATGGATCGCTATTGGGAGAAAATGGTTAAAATCAATAAACTATGATGGCTGTGATAAATCAGGCTAACTTATTGGAAAATATGAAAGAACAAGAGTTGTTGAATCGGATCTGCTCTAGTCCTAGAGTGATGGTGGGGAAGCCAGTCACTAGAGGGACTCGGTTATCTGTTGAGTACATTCTAAATCTGCTGGCTCATGGTGCAACCGCACTATTAATGAGATTCCCGTAGATACTTCGCCTGATGAACTGGTTCTGGCTCTTTGTAATTTGCAAATGGGTGAACAGCAGCAAAGGCTTTTTAGTGATTTACAACCTCGAAATAGTGAAGGATTGCTTAATGCACAGGAAGTTAAGAAGCTGAATGAGTTAATGCAGGTTTATCGTCATGGCTCGGTACGGAAAGCTAAGGCAATGCAGGTTGCGGTGATGCGTGGATTAATCCCTAGCAAAATTGCTCCTAATCTCGAATCAAACTGCGATCGCTCTTTGCTAAAAGTAAAATTGAGATCACTTTGAATGATGTTACAGAAATGCTCGGTCTTTGAAATTCCAACTAAATTTCTACTTGAATAGTTGTAGTAAAAGCGATCGCTAGTTTTATAACGTTAATCAAATGTAGGCAATGCCACCTTAAATGTTTGTATCCAGTAATTACGCCATTCATCTGAGAGACTAAATAGCCTGATTGACTGACAAAAGTCTAGGAAGCCCAGTTG
>JANNDZ010000073.1:0-2993 GCA_031378395.1 Pseudanabaena sp. OTE_75_metabat_487_sub | reverse complement strand
GGTTTATGGGGGGAGGGCGATCGCAGTTTGAAATGGCGTAGCTATTTCATATCTTCAAAAAACCTTACTGGATTTGATTTTCAATTCATAAAAGTGTCGTCACACTTTTGTGAATTGGTATAAGATCGTGATAGAAAATTTTGGTAGTCTGATTTAAAGGAATCTATGCAGCCTAAAGCCTTACAAACTATAGCTAAAGATGAATACAAAGACAATTTAGTCGATCGCATGTTTATCTGGCTATTTTCTCTAAAGATGTCACAGGCTCTGGGCAAGGGAACTGAAATCGATGGCTATGAAGGCTTTGTCGATTTGTCGAAACAAATTATGCAAGGGCGTAATGCTCAAGAGCAGCAAATAATCGTGGCAAAAGTGCTGCAATCTTTAGTGCCATCACCAGCACTCTGGGCAATTCGCACATTTTTTTCTCCGACAAGACTAGTATGCGTTCTCAATGCATGGTTTGCCTCCAAAATGTTTGAGTGGTTAGTAGGGCCCTGTGAGTTAGCTGAAGCTGAGATAATTTTGGAGGATGGAACGGTGCGATCGCAGCCTTCTGCTGTACAGATTAAAAAATGTCGATATTTGGTAGATAGTGGCTGCGTTGGCATGTGTGTCAATATGTGTAAAGTCCCTACTCAAGAATTTTTTACTAAGAAGTTTGGGATTCCGCTCACCATGACCCCCAACTTTGAAGATCTCAGTTGCAAAATGATTTTTGGACAAATCCCACTCACTCAAGAAAGTGATCCCGACCATCATCAACCATGTTTAAAGCAGCAATGTCCGACAGCAAGTTCTTCTCCTTTCGCATGTCCTAAGCTAAATTAACGCAAACGCTCTCTTAGGGTATGTTTGAGAAGTCAATACACAGGAAATTTTAAGCTAAAGCCAATGGTTTCACCCCCTAAATCCCCCAATTCTGGGGGGCTTTGAAAGAATTTTATTTTCTTATTCCCCAGAATTGGGGGCTAGGGGGCGAATAAATGTTGACTTAGCTAGGTTTTATGACTTGTGTGTACACGGTAGCCTAGAATTGGAGGGCTAGGGGGTGGAAGCACAACTTCTCAAACCTTCTCTCAGAGACTTCCAAGAAGTACTCCCTTCCCACCAAAGAAATAGACATATAAAACCAAGAAATAGCTATGCGCGGCTTTGCCGCGCATAGCTATTTCTTGGCTGGGAAGGGAGTAACTGATCCAAAACTGTTGGGTTCAATTTTTAATTTTCGATAGAAAAAGTTTTTTAGGTACTTATGTTAGTTTTCAGTTTGTTGTTGGCAACAGTATTTTTAGCATATTCAAATGGAGCCAATGATAACTTTAAGGGAGTAGCAACCCTTTTTGGAAGTCAGACAACCAGTTACCGTATTGCGATCGCATGGGCAACCGCTTCTACTTTTGCAGGTTCATTATGCTCTATCGTGCTTGCGTCAAATCTTATCAAAAGTTTCTCTGGTAAAGGGCTTGTGCCTGATGCGATCGCAAATAGCATGGATTTCCATGTAGCGATCGCCTTTGCGGCTGGGCTAACGGTTATCTTGGCAACAATAATTGGATTCCCAATTTCGATAACTCATGCGCTAACAGGAGCCTTAGTCGGCAGGTTTAGTCGCTGGCTTTGGGAATGGTGGTCTAGTAGTCAACTTTAGTACTCTCCAAACTTCATTTCTATTGCCATTATTACTGAGTCCGCTCGTTGCAATTCTATTTAGTGCGATTATTTATGGAGTTTTGCACCAATTTTCACAGCGATTGAAGATCGACCAAGAGACTTGTATCTGCATTGGTAACAACCAGCAATCTATGGCTATTGCTGATCGTATCAGCAATAGCCATAGATTGCGATCGCGCCTGAATTGGTTGTGGATCAAACAACTGAGTGTATTCAGAAATATTCTGGAAATTTTTTAGGTCTTAAAGTTCAACAACTAATTGATGCAGCTAATTTTTTGAGTGCAGGGGTAGTTAGTTTTGTGCGGGGTCTCAACGATACACCCAAGATAGTCTCCTTAGTTTTGATTGTAAAAATCTTGCCGACCGAGATAGATGCCATGGCGATTGGGGGCTGGCTAAATGCTAGACGAGTCGCGGAAACCATGAGTCGAAAAGTGACTAAACTGAATGCTGGTCAGGGACTGTCGGCAAATGTGGTCACAGGAATTTTAGTGATTCTCGCTAGTCGATTTGGTTTACCAGTTTCGACTACCCATGTTTCTGTGGGATCGATTTTTGGGGTAGGTGTTATTTCGCGTACAGCTAATTCAAAAGTGTTTATCCAAATTTTGCTGTCATGGATTTTGACTTTGCCAATTGCTGCAATTTTGAGTGTTGCTATATATGCAATCGCTTATCATTATGCATAAGTACCTATTGCCAAAAACTGTAAGGTTGCGACCCGCAGAGGTGAAACCTTATAGTTTTGAATTTGCCCATCTACTTAGAGAATTTCACCGCTGGTTAGGATGTCGGCGTAAGGAAGGTGATAGAAATGATTGTTATGAAGTGTTTTCGAGAATGGTGTGGAATAGCGATTTTCCAGAGACCTTAGAACAATTGCTTTCGGAAGCAGATGTAATTTAATCTCTCAGTTTATATTTAACTACCCAAGTGCGGAATAGTTCGACTGCGATCGCCCATTGAGTTTCGCCATTGTCTAAATGGTGGATAACGTCATGATCTTTGAGGGTTTTGAGGGCAGCTTGCAGAGTTTCGCTAGGTAGATTAGTTTGTGAGATTAGTTCTGATTCGGTGAGTCCTTGGGGATGGGCTAGGGCTTTGAGAATGTCTTGTTGATGGGCTGCTCCTTCGGCGGCTTGTTGCCAAACTCCATTGAAGTAGTTAATGCCTGTGTTGAAAAAGTTTTCACCTGAGCAGATGGTGCGGACATCATCGATGGTGAAGGTGCGATCGCGGGGTTTGCCTTGCTCGAATACATAGTCGTTAAACATTCGCACGAGTTGGAAGCCGATCAGTTGGGTGAGGTAGGGCTGT
>JANNDZ010000832.1:0-6142 GCA_031378395.1 Pseudanabaena sp. OTE_75_metabat_487_sub | reverse complement strand
TTTTGTGATTACACGACACCAACTTTGCCAGATTCCATAATTGGGTAAAACCAATGAGGACGCATCAGCATGACATTATCGATTACATGGATCACGCCATTATCAGCTTCGATATCAGCAGCTATCACCGTGGCATTATTTGCCTCAAAGCCATCATCAGTGACATCAATATCAATTTGTGTGCCTTCTAAAGAAATCAAAGATTTGACACCTATTAAATCTTCTTTTTTATATTTTCCTGAGACAACATGGAAGGTTAAAATCCTTGCTAGCTGGGGAATATTCTGGACTAGTGTAGTAATGGTTCCATCAGGCAATTTGGCAAATGCATCATTAGTAGGCGCAAATACGGTGAAGGGCCCTGGGCTTTGTAAGGCTTCTACTAAACTCGCCGCCGATACAGCGGTGACGAGTGTGGTGAATGCTTCGTTACTAACGGCAATATCAACAATTGTGGTCATAGTTGGTTCTTTTATTTGTTATAAAATCTTTCAAAGTGAATATTTTAAAGAATAATTTTGTAGGGGGCAATTCATGAATTGCCCCTACAAATTCACAGTGGGTGATCACCTATAATTCTGATCCTGAACCATCGCTAGTCTGGCAGCTTTATCCATGCCATATTTAGGATTACAGAATCGATTCAGTTGTCCTTCAAAATAATGGCGATTTGCCAAGAGATGTTTAGGATTTGGATCATCTAAGGGATAAAGCAACGCCGCCCTTCCTGCTTGAATTACTGCCGAAGTCACGTTGTACATCGATCGCTGAAAACTGACAGCTAACTGAATTAGCATGTCATCTTCACCGCGACAATGTTGTTTGTAATAGTCCACCAGATATTGCGGCAAGAAGTGGTACATGTCTTGATGCAACAATGTTGGCGGAATACCTGCGGAACCGACAGGGAACTTATCCGCATATAAAATTCCATAGTGGAAATCATTCTGATCGTTAGGAATTTCATGGGCTTGGGCATTGTAGGACTTTGTACCACGGAATGGGGAAGTGCGATAAAACACTGCCTCAACATAGGGGAAAGCTGCCTCATAGAGCCAAGTAAATCCCTTTGATTTGGGGACAATATCAATCCATTCATCGCCAATCTTCACACGATGATAGATGGGACGACCCGCGATCGCAAAGATACCATTTACCAAAAAATCCATCGCATCAGGAACGCCCTTAAAGCCACCTTCATCGTAAATATCCGACATCTCGAAGAATACGGGAGCCATAATTTCCCAAAATAGCCCAAGCACCGAAGTCATGGTTGATTGACGACATTGCTCCATGAACATATCAGGGAAAAGTTTGTATAGTCCCAACATCACAGGATTATTTTTAAAGAAAGCCCGAATGGCGCGATCGGCATTCTGCTTATATTCTTCAGAATCCATGTAAGGCTCTAACTCTCCGCCCATTCCACGATGCCAGAGCATCGCCCGCATACATTCTTCGGCGAACTCCATGTTAATGCGATCGTGATAAAGATGATGGAAGATTTTGGGTATTTTGGCTTTGAGTTCTCCCTTATCCATGAAATCCAGTAATTCCTGATGCGCTGTCGCATATCCACGCCAGAGCCGCAAATCGGCATCATCGCCAGCATAGTGATTAGGCAAATCTAAGTACTCTTGGGTCAGAAAATATTTAAAGGCAGGAATTGGCTCTAAAAATACTTGTTCAGCTATGTATAGTAAATCCCGCCAATAGAAATCCATTGGCACTGCATAAGCTTTATAAAGTCCGATAATCTGCATGAGATTTTCGGGCGTATCAGGCAGCATCGATCCACCTGCTTCGAGGCGATGAATGACTTCTGCGTAGGGATGCGTGGAAGGCGGTAGCTTGGTTGTGGGTTCCGTTAAAGTAGCTGTCATCTTTGATTACCTTTTATGTATCTAAATGGTTGATTCTAAAATTGCTTCTGAACTTGCTGCTAATAAATCGACATCTTCATAAATTGCATCCATGGAAATCTGGAGATTTATACTTTGCAATTCGATCGATTCTCCTACGGTATAGTTTTGCAGTACCCAGAACTTCTCACTGCGGCGAAATACTTCCACACGCTGTTCCCATTGGCTGATCAATACATATTCCTGTAGTGATTGGATGGTTTGATAATTAGCAAACTTAACACCGCGATCCTTTGACTCTGTTGATTCCGATAGCACTTCAATAATTAAACAGGGATAATTTTTTTGTTTTTTATTGAAGCGATCGCGTTCATCACAAGTCACCAAAAGATCGGGGTAATAGTAAATCTTTTTTGAAGCAATGTTTAAGCGCATATCCGAAGGAAACAGCTTGCAATCTTTGCCACGCAAATGATTGGAAAGTATCACAGTTAAGTTAGTGGTGATATCAACATGATTCTCACTTGCTCCCGCCATCGCATAAACTTGCCCATCGATATACTCATGCTTTTCTTCTTGCTGTTCTTCCCATCGCAAATATTCATCGGCAGAGAAATAGTTCTGAGGTACGGCAATCATTTTGGATCTCTCCTAAACGCTAAGGCTATTTTCTCATAGGTTGAGTGATTGCTGTCTTCATTGACGAGACTTGTACTAGCCACGATCGCTGCTTGAGGAATACGAGCGATGATTTGAATTGCACTTGCTTCACTCCAACGCACTAACCACGATGGTTGCACTCCTAGAATCACAATTAATGCTGTCAAAATCAGCGCTGGCAGTTGCTCAATACCTGATACTTTAGGGTAGTAGGCGGTGTGATTATCCAATTTACCAAAGCAAGTACGATTGAGCAAAATCACGAAATAAACAGCCGTAAGCCCTGTACCAATCATCGATAGGATTGTGGGGATAGGGAATTTACTAAAGCTACCTTGGAAAATCAGAAACTCTGAGATGAATCCAACCAGCCCAGGAATACCTGCGCTAGCCATGCCGCCTAGGATAAGTAAAGCACTGGTAGAAGGCAAACCGCGTATGGGATTAAGTAAGCCATTCAGAACATCGAGATCTCTTGTGCCAACTTTCTCTTCGATCACACCGACTAAATAGAACAGTAGCGACAGCACTAAGCCATGACTCACCATTTGAATGATCCCGCCGACCATGCTTAGAGGTGTAGCTGATGCGGCGGCGAGGAGAATATAGCTCATATGACCGATAGAGCTATAGGCAACCATGCGCTTGATGTCCTTTTGCGCAATCGCCACCATTGCTCCATAGAGAATTCCTAAACCAGCCCAAACTGCAATCCAAGGTGATAGCAGCGCCCAAGCATCGGGGAATAAACCTACACAAAAGCGAAACAAACCGTAGGTTCCTAATTTAGCAACAATGCCTCCTAGCATCATTACCGTTGGGGTTGTCGATTCTACATAGGCATCTGGTAGCCATGTGTGGAACGGCACGAAAGGAGCTTTAATCGTAAAGCCTAGTAGCAATACCACTAGGAGCGTGACTTGAATCTCAATCGGTAATGAAAGAGTTTGTAATGTCGCATAGTCAAAAACTGGCGTAGGATTTGCCGATAGCCATCCTAAAGCTAGGAATCCAACCAAAACGAGAATTCCCGAAATAGCAGTGAAGATCAGGAACTTCATCGCCGCATAACTACGCTGTGCGCCACCCCAAACAGCGATGACTAAATATAGAGGAATTAGCTCTATTTCATAAAACAGCACAAATAGCAGAGTATTGGTCGAGAGAATTGCGCCACTTACACCTGCATGAATCAAGAGCATTAATACATGGAAGAGTGTATTGCGTTCTTTGATCTGCCGATCGCAAAAACAAACGATCAGCCAAGTGAGCAATCCATTCAGAACTACTAGTGGCAAAGATAGCCCATCAACGCCAAGGCTGTAGTTTAAGCCAAGATTTTCTAGCCAAGGTAAATTTTCTGTTAATTGAAAAGTGGAAATCTTGATATCGAATTGTCGCAAGAGGATAAAATCAAGAATCAAGATCGCCGTTGCAACAATTGCCGATCCTTTTTTGACTTGACTTTGCGGGAGAAAGGCGATCGCTAAAGCCCCGATCACAGGCAACCAAATTAGAGCACTGAGCATAGTGTTATTCCAGATTAAAGAGTCCGATTGAACAGTAATAAAAGTAGAACTCCAATACCGACCATAATCGTCAGTGTATAGAGCTGTAACTGACCAAAGGTGCTGTAGCGGAGATTTTGACCACTAAACAGAGTCGCTAATCCAAAGAAATTACCTACACCATCGACAAAAAAGCGATCGAACCAGTACATCGCTTTCGATACACCATCTACTAGTCCCACAATTGTGACCTTGTAGAGTTTTGGTGTGTAGAAATCATTTGCGAAGAATTTTTGTAAGCCTAGCCAGGGGAGGGTGACAGGCTTAGGAACTTGCTGATTGAGGTAGAGATATCCACCTGTAGCAAGCCCTGCAACGCTTGAGCCGCTTAGTAGCAAAGCATCAGGACTAAGTATCATCGCCCAGTCAGGGATAACCCCCCAAGCGATCAGCATTTGAGGAACATGCAAGACTACACCTGCGATTACAGTCATTGGTATGACAATCAGCCATAGAGGTTCTACGGATCTTTCGGTCATTTGATTGGGTTTACCACCCCAAATCAGTCCAAAAACACGCATAAGACTGAAGGCAATTAAGCCATTAATCAATAGCAGCAATTCTGCTAGAGCGGGATTGTCTTGCCAGAGAGAGTTAAGCAAATCAACCATAGCCCAGAATCCACCCAGTGGCGGAAATCCAATCAAGCCGATCGCACCCACTAAAAAGCAGATGCCTGAAATCGGACGACGGCTCCATAGACCACCCATCAGAGTTAGATCTTGACTAATGTTGTTGGAAATAATGCTACCTACTGACATTAGCAAGAGCGCGATCGCTAAAGCATGGGACAAGATCAAAATATAGGCACTATGGGTATTGCCAGTACCAACGGAGATAAAGATTAGTCCCATAAATGCACTGGTTAGATATGAAAGCGATCGCTTCACGTCAATCTGCCCGATCGCAATTAGCGTTGCACCCAATGCTGTTGCCGCACCAACGGCAATGATCGCCTGCTGCGTGAAGGGTGACAATGCAAACAGAGGCTGTAACTTAATCAATACCCAAGCACCAGTAGCGACAACTACCGAGTTCCGCAGCACAGTACTTGGTAAGGGGCCTTCCATCGCCTCATCTAGCCAAAGATGTAAGGGAAATTGGGCACATTTACCCATGGGGCCCACCATCAGGGCTAGGGTGACTAAGGTTATGGTCGTTGGGTTAACATCTGTAGTCTGAGCCCACTCGGCTAGCTCCGTAAAATTCCATGACCCAGCTAAGGGCAATAAACCAACTACGCCTACTAGTAAAAATAAATCTCCAACTCGCTTAGTCAAAAAAGCATCTCGCGCCCCAGTTACAACCAGAGATTGGTTGTACCAAATTCCGACAAGGAGATAAGTTCCAAGGGTCAAAATTTCGAGAATGACATAGCTAAAAAAGAGGGAATCACATAGAACCAAGGAACACATCCCTGCTTCAAAAAGTGCTAGCAACGCATAAAAGCGACCCCAGCCCCAGTCCATTTCCATGTAACCGACGGCATAAATCTCGGCAAGCAGGTTAATCCCAGTGACCAAAATGATCGCGCCAATGGTGATTTCTGAAACCTGTAGGTCGATTGTAAAGTCTAGTCCGCCGACCGTGAGCCAAGGAAAAGATAATAAATGTGCTGGCTGTCCCCAAGCTACGGTCAAAGCGACGATCGCATGAACTAATGAGCAGAAAGTCATGAAAATATTGATGTAGCCTGCTGGTCTGGGTCCCGTTTTGCGTGTGATGCTGGGAAACCAGATGATCGATAGCATTGCTCCTATCAGGGAATAGCAGGGAATCAGCCAGATCGTGTCCAGCCAGTTATTTATCATATTAAGTCTATCTATTTACAAAAAATCATAATTAAATTTCTATGATTATTGCAAAGATATCTCTAAATGAAAATAGGGGCAATCATCAATCTTTATCTATGCTTACTATAAGATAATTCTAAAACGCTAAAAAAGAGGCAATACGAACACTGAGGATCAATTAAAAAATGGTGAAAAGCGCTCTTTGCAGGAGATAGCTACTCCCTTCCCACTCAAGGATTAGACGTTGCGGCGCTTCGCG
>JANNDZ010000826.1:0-4371 GCA_031378395.1 Pseudanabaena sp. OTE_75_metabat_487_sub | reverse complement strand
ACTCTATTTTGTTTTTTACAGACTATAGCTATAGAACAGTAACAAGAAAATTTAGAGATCACCACAGAGTTTGTATTTTTTCTGCTAAAGTTAGGACAGAAAAAATTTCTTCATAAACAAATAGGAAGCGTTGATGGCAACGGACTTAGAGGGCTTAACCGCTCAATTGCAATCTCTAGCAGAACTCGCAACAAAATCAGTTGGAGATGTGCAAACTCCTGAAGAATTAGACCAGTTAAGAGTTGAGTACTTAGGAAAGAAAGGTACACTCTCTCAGATTCTTGGCGCGATGGGCAAACTATCGGCTGAAGAACGTCCGCAAGTTGGTGCGATCGCCAATCAGGTTAAGCAAACATTACAAACGCAGCTAGAAGAACGCAAAACCACAATCCAGCAATTATTAATCACCAAGCGTCTGGAATCAGAAACCCTTGACGTAACAATGCCAGGAATACTACATTCCTATCAAGGGAGGCAACATCCAATCCAAAGCACAATTGACCGTATGCTGGATATTTTGGTGGGCTTGGGATTTACCGTTGCTCAAGGACCAGAGATTGAGACCGATTACTACAACTTTGAAGCCCTAAATACCCCTGCCGACCATCCAGCCCGTGACATGGCAGACACCCTATATTTAAGCGATGGTAAATTGCTGCGATCGCAAACTTCCTCAGTGCAAATCCGCTATATGGAAGAGAACGATCCTCCTCTAAGAATTGCCTGCCCTGGACGTGTTTATCGCAAAGATGACATTGATGCTACCCACTCACCAATTTTCCATCAGATTGAGCTTTTAGCTGTAGAAGAAGGACTAACTTTTGGAGATCTCAAAGGCACTGTTAAAACCTTTGTCGAAGAACTTTTAGGTGAATGTCCGATTCGTTTCCGTCCTAGCTACTTCCCTTTCACTGAGCCATCTGCTGAAGTTGATGTTATGTGGAATGGACGATGGCTGGAACTTGGTGGCTGTGGTATGGTTGATCCAAACGTTTTCAAGGCTGTTGGCTATGATCCTGAACTAGTTACTGGGTTTGCTTGGGGATTTGGTGTAGATCGTGTAGCTATGGTTTTACATAAAATAGACGATATCCGTCGTCTATTTACTAGTGACTTACGCTTCTTACGTCAGTTTTAAATTGAGACTCAAGATAGTTATTGGTCAAACCCATGTTCCTGAAAACAGATTTTTTCACAAATATTGTAAGAAGCAGTAAATTTTGGCAACACAACTACATTTTTCTTCGGGAATTTAAGTATTTTTGGTTTATTGCGTTACTTGCAATAGTTTTTTCTATTCTAGGAGCAGTGTTTGAAGGGATTGCTGTAGGAGTAGTTAATTTATTCCTACAAAGTATAACTAACTATAGCTCATCATCTCAAGCGAGTACGGGTTGGATAGATACTTTTATCTTAGGAGTACAATCTAGCCATATAGAAAGACTCAATAGATTGGGGCTTTTAGTAATTATTGCTGCTTTTTTGCGTTCAATATTTTCTTATTGGGCTGCGGTATTTGCTCTGTCAACAGAGTCTTCATTTGGTGATCGCTTACATAAATCAATGTTTGAGCAGTTGATAGGTGTAAGTTTGAGTTATTACTCAAGCTCAAAGTCTGGTGACTTAATCAATTCAATGACACATGAGATAGCGCAGATCCAGCGATCTTTTTCATCTGCTTCGTCACTTGGTATTTCTGGGGCAACGCTGATAGTTTACATTATCTCAATGTTTGTTATATCTTGGCAGTTATCCATAGTTGCTTTAATTCTATTTGGAGCATTGTCGTTATTTATATCAAAATTTGGCATTAAAGTAAGAGAGTTGAGTTTCCCAACATCACAAGCTTATTCTAGTTTTGCTTCTCGTACGCTTGAATTTATTAATGGTATTCGCACAATCCAAACATCATGCACACAAAAATTTGAGAGAGAAAGATTTTATAAAAGTTCCTTAAATTTGCAGAAGACACATCTTAATTTGTTTTCTTATATGAGTCTTGTGCGTCCTTTGGCAGAATCTATTTCCACTGCAATTTTGATTGGTATTATTTTAGTAGCATTTAACTTTCTTGTAATTGCGGGAAAATTAGAAATCTCTGCTTTGCTGACTCTTATGTTTGTTTTGTTTCGTATGATGCCCCTTGTGCAACAGGTTAATGGTATAAGAACCGAATTAGCAGGTTTCGCAGGCTCATACAGTAAAATCAGGAGTATCCTGCAAGAAGAGGATAAAGTTTATCTGTTAAATGGAAACTTAGAATTTAAACATCTAGATAAGTCAATTGATTTTTTGTCAGTTGATTTTAGTTATAGTGCAGATCAACAGATTTTACAGAATATTAATTTATCTATTAAATGTGGTCAAACTACAGCACTAGTCGGTACTTCAGGAGCAGGGAAAACTACTTTAGCTGATTTAATCCCAAGGTTGTATGACCCAACTCAGGGTAGAATCCTGATTGATGGAATTGATCTGAGGGATTTGGAAATTAATTCTCTACGTCGTAAGATGGCTATTGTCAGTCAAGATACATTTATATTCAATGCTTCGGTTCGAGACAATATTGCTTATGGAGTAGGAGATTTATTGGATGAACGAAGTATGCAAGAAGCGGCAGAAAAAGCCAATGCACTAGATTTTATCTTAGCAATGCCTGAGGGATTTGACACCGTACTGGGCGATCGCGGAGTGAGATTGTCTGGTGGTCAACGACAAAGAATTGCGATCGCTCGCGCTTTGATGCGTAATCCAGAAATTCTCATTTTAGATGAAGCAACTAGCGCTCTTGACTCAGTTACAGAGAAGCTAATTCAGGACTCATTAGAAAACTTGTCGAAGGGATGCACAGTAATTATGATTGCCCATCGCCTTTCAACAATTGTTCGTGCTGACAAAGTAGTTGTGCTCGAAAAAGGACGAATTGTCGAGCAAGGTACTTATCCAGAACTCATAGATAAAAAAGGCAGCTTGTGGAAATATCATCAAATGCAAAATGAGTCTTCTCAAAACTAATATTTTTTGCAGCTAAAAACTTAGGGACTGATTGTAAACTAAGATAACAGTTTTTGAATGGAGCGGCAAAGCCGCTCCATTCAAAAACTGTTATCTTAGGATTTTGAGATTAGGTATTATAAGGATTAAAGAACTCAGTTTTTTTCGTCAAAAGACTCTTTTTGTCCACATTAGATAAATTGAACTCATCAAGTAATTGCTTAGCCCGTTCTACGGTAGTATTCTGTTTTGCCCATTTCCAAGCATTCATCTGCAACTTAGAATATTCTTCATCACTGAGATGATTGATTTTTTGCATCAGGTCTTGAAAATTTCTATAGACAATGCAATTAGTCTCATCTAGACCATAAGGAGCGCAGGTATCTTCCTTTTTATCCAAGTCTCGAAAACAAGGGACGGCTCCATTAGCTGCAATCTCATAATGACGGAGACATTCCCATCCCGCTTTTTTAGTTGTGATGCCAAATTTAGAAGCTTGTAAGTCGGCATAATATTCCGCTTCATTAGCGAACGCATAGGTTAGCCTACTATCAGGTAAATTAGCAACCAGTTCAGGATCGACAATATGGCAAGGAAATAATTTGGTTTTTTGAGGTAATTCCTTAACAATTTTTTCGCCAGGAAAGCTGAAAGCAATGCGGCGAAGATTTTTGGGGATGGGAAGATATTTACTCAACCAAACAGGAGGAATCTTGTACCACAACATGCGAATAGTTTCTTTTGTCCATTCACGCTTAAAGTAACGGAAACGATTGTGCGCTCTAGGCAAAAACCACAACTGGGGTTTTTGCAAAAAATAACTCATTCCAAACGGGTAGGGACGAACGCTATCATTTCCATCAATTATTGCTGTGTTTTCGTAGGAAAGGTAGGGATACAACTCAACAAACAGACCAAAATGCCTAAAGATGTCTGAAAAAATAATTAAGTCAAAATATCCTTCGTAGAGTTTCTTCTTGAGGTGAAAACGATCAATAGGGTATTCGTCAATTGTGCGATAGAGAGTGAATCCTCGACCGTAGAGTAAATGGTTGTCATCTACATCCTGCTTATACATATACTCACTGCGAGGAAAGTCGGTAACTTGGCTACCGAAAAGCGTCTTAAATCCATGAAAAAGACCATCAGCTAGATAATCTTCACAGTTTGGAGTAATAAACAGAATTTGCATAGTTTGAATCTAGCTAAAACTTAGGGTGAAATTTTACTTCTCGCTTAGAGCCAATGTAACATGAGATAGTGTTAATGATGCAATTTTTTGTTTTCATCATTACATCTTCTCTTTGAATTATGAGTGGTGTTACCCATAGGTTCAAATTCTTTCTAAAAGTAGGAATATAAACTAGCCAGAAATCA
>JANNDZ010000792.1:0-1551 GCA_031378395.1 Pseudanabaena sp. OTE_75_metabat_487_sub | reverse complement strand
CTAAATAGGTTGTAAATCTGGGTTTTAATTATGCCAAGGTACTTAGCTAACTTTTTGAAGCCCGATATTTGGATATGTTTAATACATCAATCATGAACAAATTGCTACCTTAACCCTCTTAATCTGTATATAACAGACCAGAGAGATGCTCTAAACGCTATATAATCGCTAGTTGATTCGCTAAATTTTCTACTTCTAATGAGTAAAAGTAAGATTACTATTCTTGTTGTTGATGACACTCGATACAACTTGCAAATTCTATCAATTATGCTAGCTAACCAAGGCTATGCTGTTTTAGAAGCTTCAAATGGAATCGACGCGATTGATCTTGCTAAAACATATATACCAAACTTGATTTTACTAGATATTAAAATGCCTGATATGGATGGATATCAAGTTTGTAGTAATCTCAAAACCAATCTATCAACTCAACAAATTCCAATTATTTTTATTAGTGCGATCGAAAATGTAGAAGAGAAAGTTGAAGCATTTACTGTTGGTGGTATAGATTTTATTAATAAGCCCTTTCATCTAATCGAAGTATTAGCAAGAGTAGAGACTCATCTGCGGGTAAGCTCATTACAAGTACAACTTTTAGAGCAAACTAAACTTTTAGAGATTCAGAATATTAATTTGCAAAAAGAAATCTCTAATCTGACAGGATTTGATTGGGATTTATACTCGGAGATAAAAGAGGCTATTGACAGGCAAGAGATGAGACTGTTCTATCAGCCAATTGTAAATTTCCAGACTGACTTAATTACAGGATTTGAGGCGCTGATTCGCTGGCAACATCCACAAAGAGGCTTACTTACGCCCATTCATTTTATTGATATTATCGAAGGAACAGATTTAATATATCCAGTTGGGCGGTGGGTACTGAAGACTGCTTGCCAACAATTACAGAACTGGCAAAAATCTTTTCCTAAATATACTGATTTGACCATGAATGTAAATGTATCAACCAAGCAGCTTTCAGAAATCAACTTAGTTGAACATACCCGTGAAATATTGCAGGAATCACAAATTAATCCCCATAGTTTAAAGCTAGAAATAACTGAGAGTACAGTAATGGGCGATCGCGATCGCACATTACAGATTCTCGATCAATTAAAAAATTTAAAAATTCAGTTTTGTATTGATGACTTCGGTACAGGCTATTCATCACTAAGAAGGCTAACTGACTTTCCCATAGATGTTCTCAAAATAGATCGCTCTTTTATTAATAATGAAGAATGGGTAATAGTCAAAGCAATTGGCACGTTAGCTTTTACGCTAGGAAAGAGTGTTGTAGTTGAAGGGATAGAAACATCTACGCAGCTAGCAATGCTCAAAACTTTATTTGGAGCTTCTTTAGACAAATGCTACGGTCAAGGATATTTATTTGCTAAGCCGCTTGATGCTGAATCTGCTTCCCAGCTTTTAGTGAATAATACAACATTTATAATTGAGAAGTAATTTACAGCAATTGCCGATCAAACGAGCCACAAGAAAAATTTTGAAAGCGTTGCTTCGCAACGCTTTCAAAATTTTTCTTGATTTGGTTTTGAG
>JANNDZ010000790.1:0-6819 GCA_031378395.1 Pseudanabaena sp. OTE_75_metabat_487_sub | reverse complement strand
AATCATTTGGAGCGTCTATTTCGTGAATTTCGCGCTAAATCTGATGAGATTGGCGCTTTTCCTAACGAGAACAGTTGCTTAACTGTTTTTTGGCTTGTTGTCGAGCGTGATCATGCTAAACATGACCGCAGATCTTCCGCGAATAATTCATGACACTAACAAAGAATCAGTAAGCCAATCTTGAACGGGAATATGTATCGCTAATCTGCCTTTGTTATGGGCTAGAGCGATTTTATAGCAAGATATTGCTGACACTGCAACTATATCTGATTGCTGAATTTGCTCTACCCATTGCGAAGGAAAGCGCTCAAAACTTTCGTTTATAAGCCAAAACCAAATGTGAGTATCAAGAATTACCATTTCAGACATTCCCAGTCCTCTTCATCTACAATGGGGCCAACAATATCGCCTAATGTCTCTCCTTTACCAATCAGATGAGCGGGTGTAGTACGCTTTGGCTTTTTATTAGGGATTTCTTGATCGGGTGTAATTCCTTTTGGTTGTGAAATATAAATAGATTTCAGATATAAGCTAACGATCGCCTGTAGTGCTTGACGATGTTCTGGGGTTGCATTTTGGAAAGCGTCAGCAATAGGGGATTCGACATCTAGGGTAATTTGTTTGATCATGGTTTTATTAGGATTTGAGGGTGTTTTCAAATTCTTGTTTTTTGCTAGATATTGATGATCTTAAGCGATCGCAATTTTCCCGTTGTTTTCCTAATTTACATCAAATAATTTTCTAGCTCAGGATATTTAGAAAATAAGCTGTCAACACTGGCAAGTTTTGCTTCATATTCTAATGCAGTGGCGATAATTAGGCGATCGAAGGGATCTTTGTGAATGGGAGACAGGTTTACGGCTCTGACTGTGATTGCAGGAGTTAGTGGAAATAACTCGATTTTGGCAGGATCTAATGCTCTGCTAAACCACTCTTCGGGTGAACAGGTTAGCTCTATTCTGCCTCGACTTTGGGCTAAGGCAATCTCATAGCAAGATAGAGGGGATACCGCTAATATCTTGGCTAACTCAAAACGCTCAAGCCAAGATGAGGGAAATTGATCGAAGTTGGAGTTGATTAGCCATAGCCAAATATGGGTATCCAGAACAATTATTTCAGACATTCCCAATCCTCTTCATCGACTATGGGGCTAACAATATCGCCTAAGATTTTTACTTTGCCAGCCATGTCAGGTATGGGAAAATGTCGTTTTATTTGTGGTTTAGTTTCTTCTAGGATAGTTACAATAATTCGTGCCGAGGTGATTTCTGGTTGTTCAGAAAGCCACTTAATTTGTCCGTTTTCATAGGTTGCTTCATAACTTTTGAGCATGGTTGTTTATCTCCTTAAAGTATTTTCAAAGTCTTGTTTTTTGCTAGTGATTAGAGAATGTAGGCGATCGCCTTTTGACCGTTGTTTCCTCTCCTCAAGTTCTAAGCGATAGACTTAAAGTGAAATTATTGATCATTCTAAATTTTAGTTGGCACTCAGTATACCCTAATCGCTAGACTAAATATTAAGCGATTTTAATCTATAAAATTAATAATCACGCATTTAGGCTATAATAAAATCTTTACCAACTTGGTAAAATAAAGTTAGAATATGTAAGCATGAAGGTTACTTTTAAAAACGTAAAACTGCGTAAGTTTTGCGAATCAAAGTCAAGTTCCAAAAAACTACGCGCTCGATTAGCTGACCTTATTGCAGCCGAATCCGTGCAAGATCTAGTTTATGGAAAGCCTCATCCTTTAAAAGGCGATCGCTTAGGACAGTTTGCTGTATCTCTGGAAGGTTCTGAACGGCTTGTATTTGAACCAAGCAATGCTCAAATTCCATATAAGGAAGATGGCGGTATTGACTGGACAAAAAAGTAACTGAAGTCTGCATTGTATTTATTGGAGATTACCATGACTGAACAAGATCTTTCCTTTACTCCAGAATGGGTATCACCGCCAGGGGATACCATTACAGATGCGATCGAAGAACGGGACTGGACGCAAGCGCAATTCGCCGAACGTCTAGGCTATACCGAAAAACACGTTAGTTTATTGATTAATGCCAAGGTTCCCATTACTGAGGAGTCAGCCCAAAAGTTATCAAGGGTGATTGGCAGTACGCCAGAGTTTTGGCTGCGGCGGGAGGCTCAATATCGCGCTCAATTGGTACAGATTGAAGAAAGAGAGCGTCTACAGTCTTGGGTTCCTTGGCTCGATCGCCTTCCTGTTAAGGATTTAATGAAGCAGGGTGCGATCGCCAAACGACGATTAGATGCTAAAAACAAGCCTGAGATTGTGAAGGAGTTACTTCAACTTTTTGGGGTGGCTTCTCCTGATAATTGGGAAACTTGTTACGAACAAAAACAGGTAGCTTTTCGCCGCACTCGCAAGGAGCAAAGTAATGTGGGTGCGATTTCGGCTTGGTTACGTTTGGGTGAGATTGAGGCAGAAAAGGCTGAGGTTCCTAAATACAATAAAGCCAAGTTTGAGAAGACGGTTCAAGATATACGGAAACTAACGGTTTTATCTCAAGCGGAATTTATGCCGCAGATGCAGCACTTATGTAATGAGGCGGGTGTAATTTTGGCGATCGTACCTGCGATTCCTTGTGCTTATACGAGTGGGGTAGCGCGTTGGCTAAATCCGCATAGAGCTTTGATTCAGCTTTCTTTGTATGGCAAACAGAACGATCGCTTTTGGTTTACTTTTTTCCATGAGGCGGCGCATATTTTGCTTCACGATAAGAAAGATATTTTTCTTGATGATTCTGGTAATGGCGATCGCCTTGAGTCACAGCAGGAGGATGAGGCAAATGCTTGGGCAAGGGAGTTTTTAATTCCATCAGAGTATGATGTGGAGTTATGTGCGCTGCGATCGCGTGAGGATGTGATTAATTTTGCTGAGAGGCTTGGGATTCATGCTGGGATTGTGGTTGGACGATTGCAGTATGATAAGGTTATTGAGCATAATAGTAAGCTCAATTCGTTAAAAGTAAGCCTTGATCTTGAAAGCAGAGAGTTGTAGTTTCAATTATTTTAGCTTTTTCCCTATCGGAACAATGGCTGTCAATTGCTATATTAATAGAGAAAATTGAAATGTATAACCTAACAGACAATCAAAAAAAAGTCGCAAAATGGCTAGTTAAAAATGTTAGAGATGAAAATTTAAACGAGGAGTTTCGCATACAACGGGCTATTATACCGATAGAAGGGGCTTATCAATTTTTGATATTGAATTACAAAGGTACAGAGCAAGAATTAAAAGATATAGTCATAACTAAAGCTAGCTTAAATGCTTTGGCTACAAATAAGCTACTTGTTTATCAAACTAACCGAACAAATCATAACATCACTTCAGAAAATGCTTATAGGCTTCTTATCCCTGAAATTTGGTACTGTACTCTAACAGGTAATATTTATACTGCTGTAGATAATGAGTTTAATACTCCAGATACCTCTTTTATCAATTATTTGAACCCTCTGGCTAATCCTAGCGATTTTGACGAAGCACTTACAAAAAGATGTTTTCCCATTTTGGCTACAGGCGGCAGTGATCCAAAATTATGGGATTCTGCCGTAAGAACCGCAGGAGTGATTTTAGAGGAAAGATTACATGATGTTGGAGCTATATCCGATTCTAGCCAAATAGGTCGTAGTCTTGTGAATGCAATATTTGGAAAAGCTGGAACTCTCGTGTCAAAGTTTACAGTTGATGCTGAGAGAGAAGGATATCGAGAACTATATTCTGGAATTGTAGGAGCTTTTCGTAATCCATCTGCACACCGTTTAGTCGATCCCTCTCCAGAAGAAGGAGGCGCTTTCATTGTGTTTGTAAACCTTTTATTGAAAAAACTTGAAGATCTTAGATAGTTTCTCAATTTGCCAAAGCTCTAATTTCACAACATAAGGCTTTTAAAGCAGATATGGTTAAACGATCGCCTGATATAGCGATCTCTCTTGTAGTCGATAAGGCATAGGCGATCGCATCAAAACTCATGACAATGAAATAGATCTCAAGGGGCTTAATTGGTGGTGTCTAAATGAGTAAACTGGTTGAAGTAACATCTAACTCGAATTTGGAGACATAGACTGAATGGTTGATTTAGTAAAAAATCTGACTGAGGTTATCGATCAATTAAAAATGCGATCGCGTTTATCTATACTAAGCAATTGGCAAAGAGAAAATGAACAAGGTACTTGGGAGACTTTACCAACGGTAAGCTCTAAGCAAAATAAGCCGATGGTAGCCTTCTTACAATGCGAAGAAAATATTCATCTTAGACAAACTTGGCAAGTGCCAGAATCCTATGCAGGGGTTTCTACATTAGGGGCAACGGTTCGACTAAATTTGATTTGGTGGGTGGATATTTGTGAAATTTGGGTTAATGGGGAGAAGGTACAAGAGGGGGATTTATTCGATCAAAAATGTCGGCTTTTATTAACTCATAATGCAGAGCCAAATCATGAATTTGTTTTAGAAATAAAGCTAAATAGTCCTAAGCATGATATCGGGGCTATACAGCTTTCGGAACTGATTTTTGAATATCCAAATCGAGTTTGTGATTTAGATATATTTGCTGATGAATTAGCTGTACTGCAAGCTTATATTCCAGTTTTTATTAAGCAAAATATTGATGTTCGGGTTCTTGAAGAGGCGATCGCGCGATTAAGTTCTTTGTTTGAGTTTAGATCCCCCCCAGCCCCCCTTATAAAGGGGGGAGAAGAAAAAGCAATTAATCCCATTTTTGTAAAGGAGGCAGAGAAAGTCAAAAATTTAGTTAAGCCCCCATCTGCAAGGGGTGTAGGGGGGATCGAGAATTTAGAACTTGAAGAAGATTTTTTTATTCAATTAGCAGAAATTCGCAAACCGCTTCTGCAATATAGCGAATTCCTTAAACAGCGTCAGATTTATATGCTGGGAAATTCGCATATTGATGTGGCTTGGTTATGGGCGATCGCAGAAACCAAAAATGCAATGCAACGCACATTCACATCGGCTTTAAACCTTCAAGAGCATTACCCAGAATTAATCTTTAATCAAAGTACGGCTGTCTCTTACCAATGGATGGAACGCGAATATCCTGAATTATTTGCCCGCATTCAATCTGCCGTTGCCGACGGTAAATGGGAACTGATCGGTGGTATGTGGGTGGAGCCAGATGGGAACTTGCCGAGCGGAGAGTCTTTGATTAGACAAATTCTCTATGGTCAAGAATATTTTCGAGAGAAATTTAATAAAGAAGTCAAAATCGCGTGGTTACCTGACACCTTTGGGTTTCATTGGCAAATACCGCAGATCCTTTTAAAAAGTGGCTTTGAAGCATTTGTTACGCAAAAACTAATGTGGAATGACACTAACAAATTCCCCCATCAAATTTTTTGGTGGGAAGGTGTGGATGGAAGTCGGATCTTTACTTATTTTAGTAATGAGATTGGTCTGGGCCTAGAGCCTGTCGCGATCGCAAAATATCTTGCTACTCAAGAAGAAAAACACGATATCCCTGAGACGGCATGGCTCTATGGTGTTGGCGATCATGGTGGGGGGCCAACAGCGGATATGCTCGATATGGGACGCAAGTGGGCAGATTCACCTTTATTCTTTGAGATGCAGCCCAGCACATTAGAGGATTTCCTGTTAAATCTTAAAGAGAAATTACCCGCAGATTTACCAGTTTGGCAAGATGAACTCTATTTAGAATTTCATCGCGGCACATTTACCTCCAAAGCCGAACAAAAACGCCAAAATCGACAAGTTGAAGTCCTAATCGGTAATGCTGAGAAATATAGCGCGATCGCAGCTTTAATTACAAATATTGCCTATCCTCAAGTTCAATTAGAGAATGCTTGGCAAGGATTATTACTCAATCAGTTTCACGATATTTTACCTGGAACATCGATTAGCGATGTGTTCGACGATGCCGATCGCACTTGGACTGAGGCAAGAGAAATTTGCGATCGCCTTCTCCCTCATGACATTCAAGAAAGCACTAATTTGCAAGCATGGAATTTTCTCAACTGGCAGCGATCGCAATTAATCAAAAAGCCAGATGGTTCATTTTGTTGGCTAGCAAATATTCCTAGCTTTGGATTTGCAGAGATGGAATCTGTAGAAATTTCCGAGACAAATGAGCCTTTAAGTATTAATTCTGATGGTAAAAAGTTTTATTTAGAGAATAGATATCTTAAAGTCGAGGTTGAGCTTAAAACGGGTGCGATCGTGCAAATATTGGACAAGCGATCGCAAAAAGCGATCTTGCAATCACCTAGTACCCTCCAGTTCTTTGAAGACAAGGGACAATATTGGGATGCATGGAATATTGATCCAAATTATGAAAGTAAAAAATTAGAACCGACAACGCTCGAATCAATTGAGGTTTTTAGCAATAGCAGCCTCCAAGTATCAGTCCGCACTGTCCAAAAGTTCCGTAATTCAACCTTCATCCAAGAGATTCAACTAACAGCCTTTGAGCCATTTATTACTGTTAAGAATTGGGTTGATTGGCAAGAGGAATACACCTTAGTCAAAGTAGCCTTTCCTGTAAATTGGCGATCGCCCTATGCTACTTACGAAATCCCAATGGGAACGATTCAGCGTAGTACGCTTAGCGAAACAGCCGAATCCAAAGCAAAATGGGAAGTCCCTGCTCAATATTGGGCAGATATATCTTCGGAGAATGTTGTTTCTCCGCAGGAGAAACAACATTCTCTAGGTTTAGCGGTTCTCAATGATAGTAAGTATGGCTATGACGCAAAGCCCGACCGTTTACGTTTAACCTTGCTGCGTAGTCCTAACTGGCCCAGTCCAAATAGCGATCGCGGTCATC